>JAPLWA010000003.1 GCA_026396835.1 Candidatus Falkowbacteria bacterium | reverse complement strand
GCAATGGTCGAGTTTGTATAAACGTGCATTTGTAATATATTTCACCTCCTTACTAGTTTAGCTACTTTAATTATAGCCCCATGGGCTACGCCATCAAACGCACACGCCCGCTACCGCGGGCGGTTTTTGGATAATAAAAACCGCCCCATTTCATTGGAGCGGTTTTTTGTTTAGACTCGAATTATTACTGGTAGTAATAATGGTCGACGCTTAGTTTGCTGTAAGAGAAATTGACCAACATCAGCGCGGATTTTATTTTTGAAATAATCATCTTCGGTAACGCCAGGTTGCGGCATCGGTCGCCCTTTAACAATTGCCTTAATCTTCTGTCTGATTTTTTGAATTAATTCTTGATTTTCTTTCATGTAAACAAAGCCACGAGAAATAATATCAGGGCTACCAATTACATCGCCAGTTTTTGAATCAATTGTAGCAATAACAACCACCATGCCATCCTCAGACATCATTTTACGATCACGTAAAACAACATTGTTTGAAGAATCTGTCACGCCCATACCGTCAACGAAAACGTAACTGGACTGTGCTTTTTCTTTGGTGATTTTACCACCTTGTTTATCAAATTCAATTACTGAACCATTATCAGGCACGAAAATTCTTTTAGCATTAAAGCCAATGCTTTGGGCTAGCTTTTCAGCTTCTTTTAACATGTAGTGGTTAGCGTAAACCGGAATGTAGTAATCTGGTCTAGTTATTTTTAGCAAGTAAGCTATATCATCTTTGGTTCCATGACCGGAAATGTGAATATCCATCATAGTGCCATGAATAACATTGTCACACTGACGATAAAGATTATCTTTTAGACGCTGGATGCTTCGTTCATTGCCCGGAATAATCGAAGAGGAGAAAATAATTGTATCGTTCTTTTTAATTTTGATGTAGCGATGATTGCCTTCGGTGATTCTGGTTAATGCAGAATTTTCTTCACCTTGAGCACCAGGACAAATAACAACGATTTTATTTTCAGCAAAGTTATTAATCTGTTCAACTTTAATTAATGTCTCCTTTTTGCATTTTATGTAGCCTAACTCTTTAGCAATTTCAATATTGGTTTTCATGCTGTAGCCATCAAGGGCAACTTTTTTGCCAAGCTTTTCAGCAATTGCAATAATCCAACCGACACGTTCAATTTGCGAAGAAAAGGTACCGATAATAACTCGGCTTGGAGCGCCGGAAATTAAACTTGTTAATTTAGCTTTTAACTCATCACCGGTTGGACTTGGCTTATTTGAAATAACACCAAGACTTTCTAACATTAAAATCGTGGGACGAGGGAATTTTGCAAGTTGAGAATAATCAACCACTGGCTTACCTGTCTTATCTCTTTCCATTGTCCAATCACCAGGGTGCAAAACTGTACCAAAAGGTGTTGTTATTGCAACTCCGACAGCATCCATAATTGAGTGTTCAATTTGGAAGAAGCTAACCTTAAAAGCGCCTAATGAAAGCTTCTCATCAATATTCTTAATCAAAATAGTTTTTAGTTTTTTTGAGCTATTTGGTTTGTAATCTTCAACGCGATGTTTAACCATGGCTAAAGTTAAGTTGCGACCAATGATTGGTGGGTTACCTAATTTTTCTAACAAGATCGGCGCCGCACCAATGTGATCTAAGTGACCATGTGAAAAAATAACACCACGGATATTTTTTTCCTTACCTTTTAAGTAGTCAGCATTAGGAATTATATAGTCTATACCCAACATATCTTCTTCTGGAAATTGAATTCCCATATCAAGAATAATAATGTCATTGTTATATTCAAAAACGGTCATGTTGCGACCAACTTCTTCGCAACCGCCTAAAGGAATAATTCTTAGCTTACCTTTAAGGTCGCCGTGATGTGCTACGGCTGGTGTATTAGGCCTTACTCTTGGACCATGATGATGTTGCGGTCTTTTATTGGCTGGTTTTGAAGTAGGCGCAGCTGCGGGTCTGGCGTTGGGGTGAATAAATTTTTGTTGTTTTATATTTTTGTACTTGGTTATCATATGTTATTTGTCTTTCCAGCAAAAGCTGGACTCTAATTTTTTATTAGATAGATTAATTAAATTTTTTTAGATAGAATTTTAAATTTTAAATGATAAATTCCAAAACAATTTTTAATGGTTAAATTTTAAAACATTAAAAATTAAGGTATTATTTTGAGATTTTAAATTTTGAATTTGAAATTGTCTTTGTGCCGAAGGAGGGACTTGAACCCTCATGGAGTTGCCTCCACAGCGCTCTGAACGCTGCGCGTCTACCAATTTCGCCACTTCGGCGCTTGCTATTTAGCGTTTCAGCTGTCGGTTGGTATTGATGTACCAACTGTTAGCTTGTTCAAAGCGTTCAGAAGGATCGGCCAGGCTCTCAAGAGCAAAGCCTTTTAACTTTTTTGTTTGAGGATAAACGTAAGCTCTCCAGAAAATCGGTGAGGCAGGTACATCTTCAGCGGCTTGTACAAGGAAAAGGTGATAGCGATCAGTAGCAATTTTATCATCGCCTAGGCGAGCTTCTTCTAGAGCTTTATCAACATTAGAATTTTGCCAGCTACTAATGTTAGTTGAACTACCTTTTTGCCATAGAGAATAAGGATCACCATTATCAATTGTCATGGAATATAATGCTACTTCAAATTGTTTGCTATTGATAACATCTTTTTCAAAACTATTAATAGGTTTGGTTGATAGTTCAGTTTTAATGTTAAGGCTATTCCAGTTTTTAATAATTTCTTCAGCAACTGGTTTTAAGACATCAGAACTACTCAAGCTAATAATCAAAGGTTTATTATCTTTGAATAACCATTCACCTGCGCCTACGCGAACAATTTCACTGGCCTTAGGATCGGCTTTAGCGGTTTGGATGTCTTGGTCAGTGATAGTTCTTTTCTGCCAACCAGCGTCTGCCAAAAGTTTTTTTGCTTTCTCTAGGTCAAAGCGAAATAGAGTGTCATTGCCAGGACTAAAAGATGGCAACAAGGTTTCTGAAGCTATGCCGAAAAGACCGACACTATCTTTGGTTATTGACCTTTGGTCAATCGCCGCAGATAAAGCCTGTCTAATTTTTTTATCACTTATCACTCCTTTGCTATTTAGGTTAAAGAACACGGCGCTTAGTTCTGGTAAAGCTATCTGGTGGTAGTTTAATGAATTTTTAGCAATGATTAAATCTCTGGTGCTTGAAGTAATATAGCTAAGACCATTAAGCTGTCCATTGTTCAGGGCAGCAATCATTTCTTCATTAGAAGGGAAGAACTTAAAAGTAATTTCATCAAGATGAGCCTTATTTCCATAGTAGTACGCGTTTTTTTCAACAACATAAGAGCGGATTGTTCCGTCTTTGCTCTTGCTTAATGATTTAAATTTATAAGGACCTGAACCAATTGGTTTAATATTTAACTCTGTTAAAGTCGCTGTGTCAGATGACACTGAATCCCAGGAAGCAGAAGCCATTACTCCAAAATCAAGTAGACGAGGAAAATCACGATAGGCCTCACTTAATGAAAAAGATATTGTCTGGTCATCAACCTTAGCTACTGCTACGCCGCTAAAATTATCTCGTAAAGGTGATTTATAATCAGGGTTAGTGATTGTGTTAAAAGTAAAAACTACGTCATCAGCTGTTACAGGACTACCATCATTAAAATTGGCTGGTTTTAATTTTAGAGTATAAGTTTTTTTATCAGGTGATAAGGTATAACTATCGACTAAATCTGGCACGGCGCGGCCTTGATTATCTTTAGTGAATAGTCTTGAAAAAATTAATTTTTCTAAATCAGCATCAGCATCATTTAATGAAGCATACAAAGGATTAATATATTGCGGATTGCCAACTAAACCCTCGGTATAACTACCACCTTCGCCCGGAACTAGAACAATATTATTTTTATAAAAAACAGTGGCTATGAAACCTAAGGCACCAATAGCTAGAACTAAAGAAACGTATACCAAAAATCTTTCTAGAGGAGAAAGGAATCTGCCAAGATATTTAATTTGACGCGGTCCAGGAATTCTTGATTTTGATAGATGAAGGACTAGCGTCTGATCGAGGTTTTTAGGGGTTGGTTTTTTTGCAAACCAACGACTCAGAAAAGACATATGTAGGACTAAGAAGAAATAGTAATTATTTTTTGAATTAATTCAATTTCTAAACACTTTTTATCTTGAGGATTAATTAATAACTTAACAATGTTAGATTGGGCTCGACCAGAGTCGGGCATTTGGTGACTAATTTTAGTTTGCGTTAGGAAAGATTCAATAACAGCTTCAGGTAAAACGCCAATAACACCATCGGCATAGCCGGTCATTCCAATGTCAGTGATATAGCCAGTTCCGCGCTGAGTTATTTGAGAATCAGCTGTTGGAACATGAGTATGTGTGCCGAGTAGAGCGCTGATCTTACCGTCTAGAAAATGCCTTAAAGCAATTTTCTCAGCCGTTGTTTCAGCATGAATATCAATTATTATAGCAGAAATTTTTTTATCCGTAAAGCTAGCCAATATTTTTTCAGCAGCGCGAAAAGGGCAATCAAAATGTCTGGTCATAAAAGATCGACCTAGTAAATTGATTAATAAAACATTATGATCTCGCACTTTTATTAGAGCATGGCCCTTACCTTTGGCGTCAGCTGAGTAATTTTCAGGACGAATTATTTTTAGATTGCTCTCAAAACATTCTTCAACTGATGAGGCTTGATCAAAACAGTGATCGCCGGTTGTTAACCAATCAATGCCTGCCTCAAACATTTGTTTAGCCACAGTCGGAGTTATACCTTTGCCATGAGCTAGGTTTTCTCCATTAGCGATAATTAAATCTGGTTTATGCTGTTTTATTAGTTTTGGTAAAACATCAACAACTGCCTGGCGTCCTAGGCGACCGACAATATCACCGATGAATAATATACTAAGTGGTTTTTCTGCCATGTTGAGGTTATTAATTTTATAATTTTGTAGTTTTTAATTTTTAGTTAATTTTTAATGTCTAAATTTTTAGTTTAGAAATTAATAATTCTAATATTAATTATAAAATTACAAAATTAAAAATTATAAAATTCTATCTCGCGTATTCAATTACACGAGTTTCGCGTAAGAGGTTAACTTTAATTTCACCTGGGTATTTAAGTTCAGCTTCAATTTTTTTAGCAATATCTCGTGCTAGGTCATGACTTTTACTATCACTGATTTGATTAGCATCAACAAAAACTCGAATTTCACGGCCAGCTTGAATGGCGTAAACCTTTTCAACACCTTCAAATGAAGTAGCAATTTTTTCAAGTTCTTCCAAGCGCTGAACGTATTGTTCAAAGCTGTCGTGACGAGCGCCGGGACGAGAAGAGGAAATAGCATCGGCTACTTTAACGATAACGGAAATAATGTCACCTGGATTATCTTCATGATGTTTTTCAATTGGAGCAATAATTTCGTCACTCAAACCAAATTTACGGGCAATTTGCGCACCAATTTCTGGGTGAGTTCCTTTAACTTCATGGTCAACGGCTTTACCAATATCGTGTAATAGACCACCTTTCTTAGCGATACTAACATTGGCGCCTAATTGTTCAGCTAAAAGACCTGACAAGTGAGCAACTTCTACAGCATGCTTCAAAGCGTTTTGGCCGTAACTGGTACGATATTTTAAGCGACCAATAATTTGAATCAACTTTGGATCAAAACCTGTAATAGCCAATTCATACAAAGCGCCTTCACCGGCCTTCTTAATATCAAGGGCCAATTCTTTCTTGGCTTGTTCAACTGCTTCCTCGATCTTAGTTGGATGAATGCGGCCATCTTTAATTAATTGTTCTAGAGCGCGCTTGGCAATATGGCGTCTAATGCCAGAGAAGCCAGAAATAGTAATGGCGTTAGGTGTGTCATCAACAATAATTTCAACACCAGTTAATTGTTCAAGTGATTTAATGTTTCTTCCTTCACGGCCAATAATTCTACCCTTCATTTCATCGTTGGGAATTTCTAAGGTAGTAGTAGTCAATTCAGCAATAAAACCAGAAGACAATCTTTGCATAGCACTAGAAACAATTTCTCTAGTTTTTTCTTCAATTGCTTCTTCGGTTTCATTTTCTAACTTTTTTAGACGAGAACTTAAAGCTTCAGTACTCTCAGCTTCAACTCTTTCTAAAAGTTTATTAATAGCGTCTTCGCGATTTAAGCCAGAGATTTTTTCCAAAACTCCCATCTGTTCATCTCTGATCTTTTTAACTCTTTCTTTAGTTTCTTCAATTTGAGAAATCTTGTCATACAAAACTTGCTGCTTGTCTTGTAGCTCAAGTAGTTTTTGTGAGAAAGTGTTTTCTCTTTGTTCTAATCTTTTTTGAGTTTCGCTAACATCTCGTCTTTGAGCATCAGCATCTTTTTTAGCTTGATCAACTAATTTTAAAGCCTTGTCTTGGGCTTCAATGATAATTTGTCTCTCTTTAGTTTTAGTGTCAGCAATCAACTTCTCAGCTTTTAGTTCGGCGCTGTTCGCCTTACCTAAAGCTTGTTGTTTACGCAACCACCAACCGCCAAGAAAGGCCACGGCGGCAATAATAATGTATAAAAAGTACGGCATAGTATTGTTATCTAGCCGTCGTTCGCAAATAAAGATGACGAAATGATTAGGTTTTGTTCAGCTCTAAAATAGTCGACTTAAAATCGAGGTATAAAAAGCTTGGAAAATAGGATAGTTTACTGAACTTTTGCTAATATTAGTCATAAAATGCTAGATCAGCCCTTATGCGGAACGGCCAGAAAGAATTATAATAAATTAATGTAATAGAAACTAAAATCATCCTATCACGCGTTATGTCCATTGGCAAGTTCAATTCTACTCAAGGTGCAATTTTATCTTTTGTAAGATATAATTGAGAGGAACAATAATCTATGAAAAATAATCTAGCTGTTACTTTAGGCCTAACAAGGCCAATTGTCATTTTTGACCTTGAAACCACTGGTTTAAGCGTGGTTAATGATAAAATCGTTGAATTGGCTTATATTAAGCATTGGCCTGATGGTCGAATTGAGCAAGAAGACTTGCTTTTTAACCCAGGTAGACCAATTCCGCCTGAAGTGTCTGCTATTCACGGTATTAGCGACGAGCAAGTTAAAGATTCGCCATTATTTGCCACTAAGGCAATAGAGCTTATGGCGGTTTTTAGTGATTCGTATTATAGTGGCTTTAATGTAGTTCGTTTTGATTTGCCACTTTTGCGTCAAGAATTTTCTAGCGCTGGCCAGAACTTTAGTTTCAAGCCCGAAGATATTA
Source organism: Candidatus Falkowbacteria bacterium (assembly GCA_026396835.1). Lineage (NCBI taxonomy): Bacteria > Candidatus Falkowiibacteriota > Candidatus Falkowiibacteriota bacterium. The sequence goes on along the minus strand of JAPLWA010000003.1, from coordinate 111,092 downwards.
TTGATGCTAAGTTGGTCTATCATTATAAAGAGCCACGTGATTTATCAGCTGCTTATCGTTTCTATTGCAATAAAGAGCACGTTGACGCTCATAATGCTTTAGCTGACGTTAGTGTGACGGGTGAAATAATCGCTGAGCAGATTACGCGCTATGGTTATGAAGAGATTAGAAAGATTCATGAAGAGACTTGTCGAGATTACGTCGACTTAGAAGGAAGATTTTATCGTGAGAACGGAGAAGTTTATTTCAATTTTTCCAAGTTTAAAGATCGCACTTTAAAGTCAGTTTCAGAAACCGATCCAACTTTCTTGCGTTGGATATTGCAAGCTGATTTTTCTGAAGATAGTAAAAATGTTGTTCGTAATTTTTTAAATAATAAATCACTTTAGTCTATGGACGTTATATCACATATTTTATTAACCAATTTGGTTTTCAAAGATGCACCTGAGTCACAACGTTTATTAGCCACTGCTTTTGGAATTATGCCTGATATGGTTAGCTTTGGTAGCATGTTTAATACAGTGTTCTTAAAAAAGATTTTGTTCTTTAAGAAGCCACCAAAGTCATTGTTCCCACCTTACATTATTACTTTGTACATGGCTTGCCATAGTTTAGTAATTTGGTTAGGAATTTTTCTGCTTTTATTATTATTTGGTTTTAAGTGGTTAGCAATTGCTTGGTGCGGTTGGGGTTTCCATATTTTGTTAGATATATTTACGCACAATAAAAAATCTTTCCCTACTTTAATACTTTGGCCATTTTCTAAATTCCATTTTTCTGGTATTGGCTGGTCTAATAAATGGTTCATGCTATTTAACTATTTAGTAATCTTGTTTCTTTATATAGTTTTCTATTTCTAAAATTATGAATCGTATCGTTGACCCACAAGTAACGTCTGATCCTGTTGCTGAAGAAGCCGTGGAACTTGGTTTGCGTCCGAAGTTATTATCTGAATATGTTGGTCAAGAAAATATTAAAGCTAACTTGTCGATTTTGATTGAAGCCGCGCGCCAGCGCGGTGAGGCGATTGATCATGTCTTGTTATATGGCGCGCCTGGGTTAGGCAAAACAACTTTAGCTCATGTTATTGCCAATGAATTAAATACGCCAATTAGAGTAACTTCTGGTCCGGCCCTAGAAAAACCAGGTGATTTAGCAGCCATTTTAACCAATCTTAATCCCGGCGACATTCTATTTATTGATGAAATTCATCGTTTGCCTCGCACTGTCGAGGAAGTCCTTTATCCAGCGATGGAAGATTTTGCTCTAGATATTGTGATTGGCAAAGGCCCTTCAGCCAAGATGTTGCGTATTGATTTGCCACGTTTTACAATTATAGGAGCAACGACTCGGGCTAGTCTTTTATCATCACCTTTACGTGATCGCTTCGGCGTTTCGCACCATCTTGATTTTTATACCTTTGATGATTTAGAAAAGATTATTAATCGTAGTGCTCGTATTTTATCAATCGCCCTAGATCCAGCCTCAGCCAAGACGATTGCCATCAGAGCGCGTAAGACGCCGCGACTTGCCAATCGACTTTTGCGTCGCGCCCGTGATTATTCTGAAGTTAAAAATGGTGGCGAACTAAATGCTGAGACTTGCCGCTTGGCCTTAGAGCTTCTAGAAATTGATGAACTAGGTTTAGATAGAATTGATCGAAAGATTTTAGAAGTTATTATTGATAAATTTTCTGGTGGTCCAGTTGGTGTTGGAACTTTAGCGGCCGCGACCGGCGAGGATTTGGCCACGATTGAAGAAGTTTATGAACCCTATCTTTTACAAATTGGATTTCTTGATCGAACGCCGCGCGGTCGTTTGGCGACGCCGCATGCCTATAAGCATTTGGGTCGAGATTTTAAATCATAATATTATATGACATTTCCTTTGGTTATATTTTTATACGCTTATTTTGTTTTCTTATTTATCTGGGCAATTCTTAGCTTAATTGGTTTTTATCACTTACTTCGTTTTGGCGGAAGAATGTTTGGTAGTTTTTTTGTTGGTTTATTATATATCGTTGGCACACTGGTTATACTTTATGTTTCGTATTTTTATTTTTCAACGATTGATTGGCAAGCTCAGGCAACTATTTTTCAAGGCTTTGGTGCTGTGAAAAACGTTTTTGATTCGCCAACTATTTTTAACTAAAATTTATGTTTGCTACTTATCGTTTGCCAGATGCAATGCCAGGAGAAAAAGTAGTTACAGTTATTCATTGTGACGCTTTTGTGGCTGTAAAAAGAGTTCTGTTTTTTATATTTCTAATAGCTATTCCAGTTGCTCTTATTGCCATGATAAGACTTCTTTTTCCAAACGCCGGTGAAACAATTTGGTTCTGGCCTTTGCTTTTAGTTTTAACAAGTTCTTACTTATTGTTTGTGTGGTTGCTATTCTTTTATTCTCTGATTGATTATTTTTTGGATGTTTGGATTATTACAAATATTAGAATAATTGACGTGCGTCAGGACGGTCTTTTCTCGCGAACAATTGCTGAGGTTCGTTTGGATAAGATTCAAGACGTATCCAGTGAGATAAGTGGTTTTTTCGAGACTTTTTTGGGCTATGGCAACGTGGTCGTGCAAACAGCCAGTGAAAAGAATGCTTTATTTTTTGAAGAAGTTTCTAACCCGGATAATATACGAGATATTCTTGTTAGATTAACTTCTAAAGAGCACACTCAAGCTAATTTAGAAAATCAATGAAGCTAGAGGATTTTGATTACAATTTACCACCGGAAAGAATTGCTCAGGCTCCGGCTAAACCGCGCGATAGAGCGCGGCTTTTAGTTGTGCGAAAAAAGACCTCTGATTTCACAGATGAATATTTTTATAATGTTATTAATTATTTAAATAAGGGCGATGTGTTAGTGCTTAACGATTCAAAAGTTATTCCAGCGCGCTTAATAGGCAAAAAAGAAACTGGCGGTAAAGTTGAAATTCTTTTACTAGCTAAACTTGAAGCAAGCAGTAAGCAAGAAATTTGGGAAGCGATCGGCAAAGGGAAAAATATTGTCGCTGGTACAGTTATTTCATTCAGCGCTTCTTTTAAGGCTAATGTTATAAGTTATGACGATGGCTTAATTAAGTTGAGTTTTAATTGTCAGGGTAGTATGTTTGAAAAAAAATTAAATCGCTATGGTCAAATGCCTTTGCCGCCTTATATTAATTCACTTGGTAAAGCTTTAGATAAAGCTAATTATCAAACAGTTTATGCGGCCCCGTCTAAGGGCGGCTCAGTTGCGGCGCCTACCGCCGGACTACATTTTACGCCGCGTTTACTCAAAGCCATCCGTGCCAAAGGAGTAAAAATTGAAAAAGTTACTTTGCATGTTGGTTTAGGAACTTTTCGTCCGATTAAAGTTAGAGATATTAGAAAACATAAAATGCATTCCGAGTGGGCGAGCATTAGTGCTACTACAATGAAAACTATTCTAGAAACTAAAAAGAAAGGTTGCCGTATTATTGCTGTAGGCACAACCAGTGTACGAGTTTTAGAAACAGCCATTTTAAAGTCTGGCGCTAAAAATAATGGTTGGTCAGGCTTAACTAATATTTTTATTTATCCGCCATATAAATTTAAATTAGTAGATGGGCTAATAACCAATTTTCATTTGCCAAAATCAACCCTACTTTTATTGGTTTCTGCCCTAGCTTCGAAAAAAATAATATTAGCTGCTTATAAAAAGGCGATTGAGGAAAAATATCGTTTTTATAGCTATGGAGACGCGATGCTGATCATATAGTTTATTAATAACGCTGCCGCTAGGGCTTACTTTTGTAACCAAAAGTAACAAAAGTTTTGGGGGCTTCAATTCGCTATCACTTTGTTCACCTTATATATCGCCAATCGCGGCGCTCAATTCAGCCCCCAAACCCCCTGACTCTTTTGACACCTTAATAGTTTTTAGTCTATACAACTTATTTATCTCAGTGTTTACGTGAAGATAAGACACCCCCCCTCCATCAAAGATGGAGAGGGGAAGGGGGTGAGGAACTTTTAAGTTTTTATAGCTATGGAGACGCGATGCTGATACTTTGATCTTATACTTGACTTTTATTTTTTTAAATGATAATTTGGTTCATTAATTTGTACATATAAAAACTTTTTCAAATAATTAAAATTGATACAAAATGGACGAAAAATTAGTTAAGGCAATAGAATGGGCAAACAATCTTGCCGCATCATCTGAAAAGGACAAAGTCTATTATCTAATAATGCCGAGGCGAGTCAAAGGTCGTCAAAAGGCATTTACGGGTGAGATTAAATTAATTAAGACAGGTGATTCTTTCTCTTTGACGACCAAGAGCTATTACCATCATGTCGATGGAGCTTTTGAAAAGTTAAACGTAAAAGATAAAATATTTAATTATCGTGTAGTTGAGTCTAAAGAAGATTGTTCTGGTAACTTAAATTTAATCTTTTATAAAATTAATTTTAAAACATCTTTCTTAGTCAAGTTTGACGGCACTGTAATGATCACGGACAATGCTGAGAATATCCCAAAAGCATTATCAAGTCTGATGCTTGCCATGCTCATTGGTTAGTGGTTCTTCTATTTTGCTACGGCAGGTTATCTCTCAGAGAAAATCTGCCGTTTTTAGTATTACTTAATTATATGGTATTTGCAGGGCAGTTCCCTTGACTATATATTACTTTCGTGTTAAAAATAACATTCACAATTAATGAATGTTTTTTTAAAATATCAAATCAAACAAAAGGAATAATTAATGAAACAAAAACCTAAGATTCACTTTGAGAATGAATCATTTATGGTCATTGTCGAGGGAATGGGTGATAAACCTATTCAAGTAAGACCAGTTGTCTATGATTCCCTGGCTGATTGTGGCGTAGCAATTATCCCTGAAAATGGTAGGGGTTTTGTTTGGGGTCTAGTAGCTCCAAGAAATATTATTGCTGCTTGGAGAGCTACTGAAATTCTTCGTTGCTTAAAATTTATCAATCCAAATAAAGATCTCGCACATTCGTATTATGCGGGTCTTCGTCAGCCACGTGACTGGATGACGCAGGAAGTAAGTGTGTTGATACGAAGGATCGGTAGGAGTAGATATAATGAAATTATGTCACTGCCAGTTCCAGATAAAATTATCAAAGCAATTCTTGACAGTCAGAGTGGCGAATCTTCTTTTATGCTTGACACTCGACCGATTAAAGAAGAGATAAATGCAGGTACAATTAAATGGAGAAAGGAATTTTCTAACATTCTTTAAGATTTAACGATTTTACGTTGTATTATTTAATTAACTATTAATAAATTTTCTAAAAGCAAAAGGAGATATTCAGGTGGAAAAAAACTGGTATGTATTTCATTTCAGCGTTAATTTTTTAACTTCTTCAGTATTGTTCATGGTGCCAGTCTTCGCAGAAGAGGAGAAGATTAAGATCAATTTAATCACTAAGCTGAAAATAATGTTGGACAAGGAATGTCCTACGTTCATAAAAAAGCTACAAGATAATTCAGATAAATATTCGATTGAATGTCTTGGGATTAACAAGCTTTACCTCAATGGTAACTGCTTTGATTTTACCGAAGAGTACAAAGGAGTATTAGATGAAGCCATGCGGGATTTAATTAAATAAATATTAATTCTGCACTCATCAAGTTATTGCGCTGCTATTGGATTTATCCTTAGCAGCGTTTTTTATTTTTCATTGACAATTAGCGATATTTATTGTAATCTTAAATAAATTACACTAAATACTGAACCAATGAACATTAGTGAACTAGCCCGTATTTTAAAGATTAATCCTAATGAGCTTCGCGAAAATCTTCCGAAGCTCGGTTTTGATATTGGTTACAAAGCCATTAAAATTGATAATTTTACTGCCAATAAGATTATTAGGAACTGGGGCGTTTTATCACGACGTTTACCTAAGAAAGATATTGCCTCTGGTGAAGCTGGCGTAATTGTAAAACCTGCCGTTGAGAAAGCCAGCGTCCCTGCTTTTATTGCCGTCAAAGATTTTGCAGCTTTACTTAAAATTTCTCTAAACAAATTGTTAGGTGAGTTAATGAAAAATAATATTTTCACCTCGCTTAATGAAAAAATTGATTTTGAAACAGCCATGATTATTGGCGCTGACTTAGGCGTGGAAATTACTTTACTTGAAGAAGACAAAGCTGGCGCCGAAACTGATCAATCAGCTCAAGATAAAATTAAAATTTCTTTATCACAATCAGACAAACCAGATAATATCTGTGTTCGTCCACCGGTCGTAGTTATTATGGGCCACGTTGACCATGGTAAAACAAAATTATTAGATGCGATTCGTCATACTGATGTTGTTGCTACTGAAGCCGGCGGTATTACTCAGCATATTGGTGCTTATCAAATTTCTCACAACAAAAAAGAAATTACTTTTATTGATACCCCGGGTCACGAAGCTTTTACGGCCATGCGTAATCGCGGCGCCAAGGTTGCTGATATCGCAATTCTAGTTGTGGCGGCTGATGACGGCGTTAAACCACAAACCGTAGAAGCTTATCGTATTATTGAAGCAGCTAAATTACCTTTTATTGTCGCTATAAATAAAATTGATAAATCTGACGCTAATGTTGATCGCGTTAAACAAGAATTATCTAGTCAGTTAAATGTTTTAGTTGAAGATTGGGGCGGCAAAGTAATTTCTGTTCCTTTGTCGGCTAAAGATGGAACTGGTGTTACAGATTTACTTGACATGATTTTATTAGTGGCCGACATGACGACTGATACTTTGAAGGCTGACCCAAGCGCTAAAGCGGTTGGAACAATTATTGAATCCAAACTTGATAAAGGTGAAGGTCCTATTGCTACGGTCTTAGTTCAGAACGGAACTTTGCGTGTGGGTGATCCAATTTCTTTTAACGGCATTGCTTGTGGTAAGGTCCGCTCATTAAAAGATCATTTGGGAAATATTGTCAGCGATGCTATTCCTGGTACCCCAGTTAAATTAAATGGTTTAAAATTTGTGCCTGAAGTCGGTGATGTTTTAGAAGTCGGCGAAGGTGAAAAAGTTAAGCAACAAAAAAATCGCTCGACAATTGGTCAGAATGCCGCAGTTGATACTAATGATAAAACTGAAGTTACTGGTCCGGTTATTAATTTGATTGTTAAAAGCGACACCATTGGTTTAGGTGAAGCCATTGAAAACTCGATTTCTAAAATGGATGCTCAGGGCGTACTTGTTAAAATTGTTGCCAAGGGCTTGGGTAATATTACTGAAGGTGATGTGTTACGCGCCGAAACCAACAGTGCAATTTTGGTTGGTTTTAACGTTAAATTAGCACCTCACGCTGAAGAATTAGCTCGTGATAAAGGTGTGTCAGTTACTTTGTATCGTATTATTTATGATTTAGTTAATGATATTAAAGCCAGAATTCAAGAATTAGTTAAACCAGAAATTGAACGTGTTAATTTGGGACGCTTGAAAGTCGCCGCTATTTTTAGAACTGAAAACAAAGTTCAGATTCTTGGCGGTAGAGTTTTAGACGGCGTACTTAAAGCCGGCACTAAATTAGAAGTTAAGCGTGGTGAAGAAATTATTACCAGTGGTATTATGGGTGGTTTGCAAAGTGGTAAGCAGGAAGCTCAACAAGTTGAAGCTAATCAAGAATGTGGTTTGCGTTTTGAGGGCGCGCCCTTGGTTGAAGTTGGTGATATTATTGAGTGTTACGAAGAAAAACAAATTATTAAGAAAGTCGGCTAAATTATTACTGTATGTCCCGTGTTGATCAGGTAAACAATCTCTTAAGAGAAGAAATAGCTTTGAATCTAAACCGTCATTTAATTATTGATGGTTGTTTAATAACCGTAACTGATGTTCAGTGCACGGCTGATTTGAATGAAGCAAAAATTTACGTTTCTGTTTTGCCAGAAAAGTTTGCCGGAACTGCATTAAAAAAATTAAGAAGTATTTCTAGCGGCCTAGCGCATGATTTAAGACGCCGTGTTAAGTTTCATCATGTACCAACTTTTGTTTGGATGTTTGACGAACGTCCATCTAATGCTACAGAAATTGATAATGTAATTAGAGATTTACAATCATGAGTTTAGTTAATGAGTTAAAAAACAATAGTTATAGTCTTGTCGCCGGCCATCTAAAGTCGGCGCGTCGTGTTTTAGCAATAACTCACATAAATCCAGATGGTGATGCCTTGGGTTCTTTATGTTTTTTTAACGAACTTATTTCTAAGTTAAATAAAGATTGTACAATGTATTGCGCTGGCCCCTTGCCAGCCAGCCTTGGTTTTTTGCGTGGCTGGACAGATATTATAACTGATAAAACAAAAATAAATTTAGCTGATTATGATTTATTGGTTAGTCTTGATTGTGCTACACCGGGCAGAACTAATTTGGAAACAGAAATTTTTAATCGTCGCAAAGATCAGTTGTTTTTAGAGATTGATCATCATCCAAGCAATCGTAAATTATCTGATTGTGAATTACGTCTGCCTGAAGCCGCTTCCACTACCGAAGTCTTGTTTGGCTTAGCTTCTTTTATGAAGTTAGAAGTTGACCCAACAATGGCGCAATCACTTTTAACTGGTATTGTAACTGACACTGGCCATTTTATTCACGCGACAGCAACTAATGACACAATTTCAGCCGCAGCTTCTATTATTACTCGTGGCGCTAGCTTAACTAAAATTGCCAATAGCACAGCTAAGACAAAAACCTTAGCTGGTTTGCGAATTTGGGGACGGGCTTTATCGCGCTTAACTCGAAATAAAAAATTCGGTTTAGTTTATACGGTTTTAACTGAAGTTGATTTTAAAGAACACGAGGCTGACGAAAGCGTGATTGATGGTATTTCTAGTTTCTTATCTAGTCTTAATGAGGCCAGAGTGGTTATGGTGCTTTATGAAAGCAAGGGTTTAATTAGAGGTAGTTTGCGTTCGATTGATAAAACAGTTGATGTGGCTCGTTTAGCTCGTCTATTTGGCGGCGGCGGACATGTTTTAGCCTCTGGCTTTACTGTTAAGGGTCAATTAGCCATTATTAATGGCACTTGGCAAGCAATTGCAGCTAAATAATTGACCATGCTTTTCTTACTAGTGTAAACTGAAGATAGAGCTTTATTTCTATATATGAATTCTCCAACCATTAAACGCGCCGAAGAGGCAACGGTTTTAACTGTTACGCCTGGTGCTAAAAAGATATTTCAAGCGATTTATCGTTCTCAGTCTAAACCGAACGATGCAACTGATGAAAGAATAACTAAAATCCGTGTTAGCGATGTTATCTCTAAGATGTCTTTTTTCTATGAAAAGATTCGTAACGCAGTTCATTATCAAGAAGAACATTTATTGCGTAAGGATGCGATTGAGAGAATTTTGAAGCGTCAGCTTATTATTGAAAATCCAATGAAGTTTTCCCGTGTTGATAGTCATGAAGCAGCACAACATCTTTTAGTAGAATTAATTAGAGCCGGTTACTTGCCAAACAATTCTTTGCCTGAAACTAAAGTTGATGAAGTAGCGGTTATTATCGACAAGTATTTTACTTTGCGTAGTTTAGCGGCTAGCGGTGCGGTAGAAAACATTAATTTTTTTGGTTCTAATAAAAAACAAAAATCAGCTAAAGGTTTTGACGCCACGACTTGGTTAGTTGGTCTGGCGGCGGTTGAAATTGAACAAGATATTGTACCAGACGAAGTTTCGAAGACTGTCATGAAAGTTATGTACGATATGCTAGAGAAAAGATTGAAGTTGCCAGAATCTCTGCCTTATGAAAGTGATTTGCAAATTCAGCTATATTTAGCAATCCATCGCTCCTTTTTGAAATTTGATGATGACATGCTATCACTCATCCTGATAAATTATTTTAACGCTGATTGGTCTAGTGCTAGTCCGGCTTTAATTAAACAGGTGGCAAAGAATTTTTCTTCTTTGCGCCAATTGATTGATACCCAGCTTGCTCATCCCTTAACTGCTCAATTAAATAAAGTAATTTTACCTTACACGGTTTACTTTAATATTTTGAAGGATGTTATTGTTGAAGATCCAACTGAAGTTTATGATGAGTTTTTTGATGACCCTAAAGCTTTTGTCCGTCGTATAAAAAGTCATTGCACAAAGCGTTATACTAGGGCAAAGAAAAAGTTGTGGCAGGCAGCCTGGCGCAGTATTATTTACATTCTCTTAACTAAATCAATTTTTGCCGTGCTTTTAGAAATACCAGCTGCCGCATTTTTTGGTTCAATGGTTAATCCTTTTATTCTTTTAGTGAACGTATCTTTCCCAGCAGCTTTATTATTCTTTTCTGTTGCTGTTACTGGTTTACCAGGGGATGACAATACTAAAAAAATTGTTGCTGGTATTGAAGATATTGTTTTTGTTGAACGTCGCCGCGAAGATAAAATTACTTTGCGTAAACCAATTGGTCGCCGCCCAGTCGCCAACGTAATATTTGGAATTCTCTATGGTGTTACTTTCTTTATTTCCTTTGGCTTAATTATCTGGTTTTTGACCAAGATTCATTTTAGTTGGGTCAGTACAACAATTTTCTTATTCTTCTTGGCCTTTGTTAGTTTCTTTATTATTCGTGTTCGTCGCGGCGCCAAAGAATGGATAGTAGTAGAGTCACGTGATACTTTCTTCCGTTTTGTGCTTGATTTCTTTTCAACCCCAATTGTGGCGACTGGAAAATGGTTAAGTGGTCGCTTTGCTCAAATTAATATTTTTGTGTTTGTTCTAGACTTTATTATTGAAGCCCCGTTTAAGATATTGGTAGATATTGCTGAAGAATGGACCAAATACGTTCGTGAACGAAAAGAACGAATTTAAAACATATGGCTTGGTTTGATGTTGCTGTTATTGTTATTTTAACCGGCTTTGTCTGGTATGGATTTTTCTTTGGCTTCATACAAGTTGTTGGAAATTTAGTCGGTCTTTTAGCTGGAGCATATCTTGCTTCACGTTTTTATATTCCGGTTTTTAATTGGCTTGATCGTTTCTTACCACTTAGTCCAACCACAGGCAAAGTAATAGTCTTTATTATTTGCTTTGGAATTGTTAGTCGTTTAATTAGTTGGCTGTTTGTTTTATTAGAACAAGCCTTTAAGGTTATTTCTATTATCCCGCTATTAAAAACCGCCAATCGAATTTTAGGTTTAGTTTTTGGTCTAGCTGAAGGAATTTTTATATTAGGTATTGTTGCTTATTTATTTGATCGTCATTTGCCTAATACAAGCTTCTTAAATCATTGGCTCGATAGTTCGAGTTTAGCGCCGCGCCTAGTTGATGTTTCTAAAGTTATTGTGCCTTGTATTCCAAAGCTCATAAGTCGCTTACAATCACTATTCTAAAACATGGAACTCTTTGATACTCATAGTCATATAAATGATTCAGTTTTTAATAACGACGTTGATACGGTTATTAAACGCAGTTTAGCAGATAACACTTCTGTAATTATTGTTGGTACTGATTATAAAACATCAAAGAAGGCAATTGAGATTGCTAACCGTTATCAATCTAGCGTTTATGCTTCAGTCGGTCTTCATCCAACCGAACTTTTTTCTGTTGAAGAGGAGAATGGAGTTTCTAAAACAGTGGTCGCAGAAAAATTTTCATATGACATGTATGCCATGCTAACTAAATTTCCTAAAACTGTTGCGATCGGAGAAATTGGTTTGGATTATGCTTGGCGCGAATTAGATTCTGATATTGAATTAAAAAAGAAAACACAAAAAGAAGTTCTAGTTAAACAATTAGAACTGGCTCGCCGTTTTGATTTGCCTAGTTTAATTCATTGTCGTCAGGCACATGATGATTTGTTGCCGCTACTGACTGATTTTAAAAAAGAATATAAAACATTAATGCCCAAAGATCGTCCTTGGGGAGTGGTCCATTGTTTTTCGGGTGATGAAAATATGGCCTGGCAATATTTTAATCTAGGCTTAATTATTTCTTTTACTGGCTTAATTACTTTTAGCCAACGCTGGGATGATTTAATTCGTAAGGTACCAGATGATAAGTTAATGATTGAGACTGATGCGCCTTATATGACACCTGAGCCATATCGAGGTAAACGCAATGAACCAGTTTTAGTAAAATATGTGGCACAACGCATGGCCGAAATTCGCGGCGTTGATGTGGATTATATCGCAAACATGACCACGGCTAATGCTAAGAGATTGTTTAAAATTCGCTAATCTAACCAACCCTATCCTCAGTCTACTTTTCACCTAAGCACCATTGTGTTTAGCTTTTTATTAATCAAAATATTATATTTATAACGCTGCCGCGGGGCTTACTTTTGTATTACCAAATTAACAAAAGTTTGGGGGGCCTTTATTCGCTGTTATCATTGTTTACCCTTTATATTACCAATCACGGCGCTCAACTCGGCCCCCAAACCCCTTGGCTCTTTTAATACCGAAATAGTTTTTAGCCTGTATAACTTATTCATACTAGTGTTTACGTGAATACAAGACACCCCTCTCCATCAAAGATGGAGAGGGGAAGAGGGTGAGGTCGGAGTAATAATTGGATACCAAAAAAGCAGAACCTAGATCCTGCTCCTTCTGAAAAATATTATATTTTCAGATACGATGCTCAGTCATGCCTTTTTTAAATTCAAATTCAGACTGAGTTTCAAAATTTATATCTATATCGTCTATAATTTTGTTATAGAGAGATATTAACTCTGGATTAGATTCAATATCTTCCGCAGAGTTATTTTTTAATGCTTTTCCCCAATCATCTTTATTTTTGTAAGAGTATTCCGGGGTAGAAGACAGGTCTTTGTTTACCTTGGCTTCAAATATATCTATTCCGTTGTTAATAAGAAAGTAATTATCGGAAATCTTTATAATTTTAACTTCCATTTATATGGTTCCTTTCTACCCTAGGTTTAGGGTGTTTTAGTTTGATGAGCTTATTATATCATATAATATAGTTATTGTCAATACATATAAAAATATAGCATAAATTAGCTAAAATAGTGGATAACTAAGGATTTTTATCCTTGACCTAGATGAAAAAATGCCATATAATCCCTAGCGGGAGTCATTTTGGGCTTCTATTGAAAACCAAGGACATTTTCCGCCCTTGTTTTTATTTTCCACATGGATAATTTAGACAAAAAACCAAAGCCTCTAGCTAATGTTTGGTGGCAAGAACCATTGAATATTTTTAGTCGTTTGTCTGGTTGGGTGATTTTGCCCTTAATTGTTGGAGTTTTTCTAGGTCGCTGGCTTGATCGACGTTATAATTCGGGAAGTAAATGGTTTTTGATTGTTATAGGTATAGCCTTTATTGTTTCGATGATCGGTTTGATTGTACAGGCCAAAAGTGAATTTAAAAAAATTATTCCTAAATAGTTATGTCCGAGCTAGCTAATACAGAAAATCAAACAGAACTTGTAACCGAACATACGCTTTATGCTGAACCTATTTTTGAGCTTGGTGGTTTTACGGTAACTAATTCTTTGCTTACTTCTTGGATTGCTCTATTTATTATTATAGTGATTGGTGTGAGTTTTAAGTTAAGTGTTAAGACTATTCCGGGCAAATTACAAAATATAATGGAGATGGTAGTAGATAAATTCTTGGAATTGTTTGACTCCGTTACTAACTCAAGAGAAAAGTCCATATCTCTCGCCCCCTTTGTTATGAGTTTCTTCTTTTTGATTTTGATTAACAACTGGATGGGAATAATGCCTGGCGTTGGTGCGTTTGGAAAAATTGTTTCTGAACATGGTGAAAATGTTTTTGTTCCATTTTTGCGCGGCGGTACAGCTGATTTAAACACAACCTTAGCTTTAGCTAGTTTAGCTGTGGTTGCTAGCCATATTTTTGGAGTAGTCGCCGTTGGTGCTTGGAACTATCTCAATAAGTTTATTAACATAAAAGCCTTTTTAGAAATTCCTAAAAAAGTTTTCAAAGATCCAACTGTTTTATTGGTTAATCCAATCAAGGCTTTTGTTGGTTTGGTTGAAATAATTGGTGAATTAGCTAAGGTAGCTAGCCTTTCTTTTCGTTTGTTCGGTAATATTTTTGCCGGTGAAGTTTTATTAGCATCAATGTCAGCGATTATGGCTTTTGCTGTTCCAATTCCATTTTTGTTTTTGGAAATAATCGTTGGTTTGATTCAAGCGCTTATCTTTGCTATGTTGGTTTTGATATATGTGTCCATCAGCACAACCGCTGAAGAGCATTAAGTCTAAATCAATTAATTAAATATTATTAAATATAAAATAATATGGAGAATGTAATGTTTGCTAAAGCCATTGCTATTGCCTTGGGTTCAATCGCCCCAGCCTTGGGAATTGGTTATATTGGTGCCAAAGCTATGGAATCAATTGGCCGTAACCCAGAAGCCGCTGGTAAGATTTTAGTACCAATGCTTTTAGCTTGTGCTTTCGCTGAAGCTATCGCTATTTACGCTTTAGTTATTGCTTTCAGCATCAAGTAGTCTCTTGATGATCTGTTTCTCTTCTTTAAGTGAAACAGGTATTAGTAGATTATAGTTATAATATTAAATATATGGATTCTCTTATTTCTGCTTTTCATCTTGATATAAAATTATTGGTTGCTCAGTTAGTTAACTTTGCAATAGTTTTCTTAGTTTTATATTTTTTCGTTTTTAAGCCTTTGTTTAAAACAACTGGCGATCGTTCAGCCACGATTGCGAAGAGCTTAAAAGAAGCCAAAGAGATTGAAGAGCGTTTAGCGATTACTAAAGAAGAGCAGAAGAATATGGTTAAGGAAGCTAAGATTGAATCTTCTAAAATAGTTGAGGAAGCCGCTCGTAAAGCTGAAATTAAAAAGAATGAACTAATTGAGAAAGCCAAAGAAGAAATTGGTATTTTGATTAACCGCGAAAAAGAACGCATGCAAATTGAAAAAGCCGCTACCCTAAGAGAAATTAGACAGGAAATTGGTGAATTAATTGCTGCTAGTTGGCAGAAGATTCTTAAAGAAAAAATGGACAAGCCAACTGATGAGAAGATTATTTCTAAAATAGTCGGACACCTTAAATAATATGAAAGCTCCTATTCGCTCTTACGCTAAGGCTATATTCGAAGCCGCTCAAGATAAACCAAAAGCCGAGATGATTTCTTTGGTTGATGGTTTGTTAGCTGAGATGTCTTTGAAAAATTTATTATCACAGATGCCTAACTTAATTGCTGAATTAGAAAAGTTAGATGATATTGAAAAAAAGATTATTCGCGCGGAAATTAAAACTGCTCGAGAACTGACAAAAAAATCAATGGATGAAATAGTTGAATTTATTTGTAAGCGCACCGGTGCTGAAAAAGTTATTTTTACAGAAGTGGTAGATTCTAGTATTGGCGGAGGTTTCATTGTTTATTTCAAAGATACAATAATTGACGCTAGCTATCAGGGAATTGTTAATGAGCTAGCTACGGTTATTGGTCGTTAATTTTTTATTAAAAGATTATGTCAAACACTAAAGATTTCATTGTCGAGCAGATAAAAGAACGCATCGGTGCCTTTGAACCAAAGGTCAAGGAAAAAAACATTGGTCATGTTCTTAAAGTCAGCGACGGTATTGCCGTGGTGTCTGGTTTAGGCAATGTTAGAATGTCAGAAATGATCGAATTTAAAACCAAGAACGGACCAGTTCGCGGCGTCGCCCTTAACCTAGAAGAAGACACGGTTGGTTCCATTATTCTCGGTAACTATGAAGCAATTGTTGAAGGCGCTGAAGTTACTGCCACTGGTCGCATTCTAGAAGTTCCAGTTGGAGAAAACTTAATTGGTCGCGTTGTTAATCCATTAGGTGAAGCGATTGACGGTAAAGGTGATTTATTAGCTGAGGTTTTTTATCCAATTGAAAAGATTGCTCCAGGTGTTATTACTCGTCAGTCAGTTACTAAACCACTGCAAACTGGTATTAAAGCTATTGACTCAATGATTCCAATTGGTCGTGGTCAGCGCGAATTGATTATCGGCGACCGTCAGCTTGGTAAAACTGCAATCGCCATTGATACAATCATCAACCAAAAGGGTAAAGACGTTATTTGTGTTTACGTCGCGATTGGTCAGAAAGAATCTAAGGTTGCTTCTATCTTAACAAAATTACAAGAAGCCGGAGCTATGGATTATACGATTGTTGTTTTGGCTGGAGCGAGTGCTCCTGCGCCACAACTTTATATCGCGCCTTATGCTGGTTGTGCTATGGCTGAATATTTCCTTGATAAAGGCAAAGATGTCTTAGTTGTTTATGATGACCTATCAAAGCACGCTGTATCTTACCGTGAAATTGCTTTGTTACTTCGCCGTCCACCAGGGCGTGAAGCTTATCCTGGAGACGTTTTCTATCTTCACTCTCGCTTACTAGAAAGATCATGTCGTCTTAACGCTGATTTTGGCGGTGGTTCAATTACAGCTTTGCCTATTATCGAAACTCAGGCGGGGGACGTTGCGGCTTATATTCCAACCAACGTTATTTCTATTACTGATGGTCAGATTTATTTAGAACCAGATTTGTTCTACCAAGGAAACCGTCCTGCTATTAACGCCGGTTTGTCAGTTTCTCGTGTCGGATCTGCTGCGCAGATTAAGGCTATGAAAAAAGTGGCTGGTAAGATTCGTTTAGAAGCAGCTCAATATCGCGAGCTTGCTGCCTTTGCACAATTCGGTTCTGATTTAGATGAAGACACAAAAAAGAAACTTGAACGCGGTAAAAGATTATATGAAGTCTTTAAGCAAGGTCAGTATGCTCCAATTCCAGTAGCTGAACAGGTGGTAATTTTTTGGTCTTTGACTAATGGATTCATGGACGATGTTCCAGTTGATAAGATTGAAAATTTTGAACTTGAATTAAGACAGTTCTTGAATTCTAATGCCGCTGAGTCTTTAGAAAAAATTGAAAAGAGCGGTGAGTTAATCGAGGAAGTTGAAAAAGAATTAGCTGAGGCAATTAATGATTTTAAGATCAGTTTGAATTATTTGATTAATAAAGAAGAGTAAATTTTATAATTTTTAATTTTGTAATTTTATAATTAATGTTCTAATTTCAAATTATTATTTATAAATTAAAGCATTAAAAACTAATTAAAAATTAAAAACTACAAAATTATAAAATTAAATTATGGCCAACACTAAGGACATACAACGACGCATAAAATCAGTCGCAAATACAAAAAAAATTACTCGCGCCATGGAAATGGTAGCGGCTGCTAAGATGCGCAAAGCCGTTGAAGGAACTTTGGCTACTAGAACTTATGCAAACTTGAGCTGGGAAACTTTGCTTAATTTAACTCAAGGTGCCGCTCATGTTGCAACTCATCCTTTATTGGTTAGTCGTAAAGAAATAAAACGTCAAGCAATTGTAGCTATAACTTCTAATCGCGGTTTATGTGGTGGGTTTAATGCTTCAATTGTTTCAGCGGTTCGTGAATTAGCGGCAGATAAAAATGTTATTACTGATGTTATTTTAGTTGGTAAGAAAGGGGAATCTTTGGGCGACACTTGTGAAATCGTGGCTCAATTTCCTTATCCAGAAACCGGCTTAAGCGCCGCGGCTGTCTCGCCAATTATTAGTTTTGTAAGTAATGGTTTTTTAACCGGTCAATACGACAGAGTTTTTGTAGCTTATACAGATTTTATTAACGCTGTTAAACAAATCCCTCGCGTCCGTCAGATTTTACCGGTTATGACAGATACGGCTGATAATAATCTAGGCATTATTCAAACCGAAGATCATATTGGTCTTAGTAAAGAGATGGCTAAGGATAAGTCAGCTAAGCATAGTCACCGTTCTGGTTTTAGTTTTGAATATGTTTTTGAACCAGCTCCAGAAATAGTTTTGCAAGCCGTTGTACCACGCTTATTAGAAGTGCAGCTTTATCAAGCTTTATTAGAATCAGTTGCTTCAGAACACAGTGCTCGTATGTCAGCCATGCACCAAGCAACTCAAGCTGCTTCAGATTTAGGAACGGAATTAACTTTATTTTATAACAAAGCCAGGCAGGCTGCTATTACCGGCGAAATTGCTGAAATTACAGCTGGCGTTGCCGCTTTAGAATAATAATTTTTATATGACAACACATAAACAACATCAAGGTTCTGTTAAACAAGTTATCGGTGTAGTTGTTGACGTTGAATTTAGTGCTGGCGTGCCTGAATTAAATTCAGCTTTGACTGTAAAAAATAATGATGAGCTTTTAACTTTAGAAGTTGCTCAGCATTTGGGAACTAATACAGTTAGGACCGTCGCCATGGGAACAACCGATGGCTTAAAGCGTGGCGATTTAGTAACTGATACCGGCGCTCCGATTAGCGTTCCAGTTGGTGCAAAAACTTTAGGTAGAATTTTCAATGTTCTAGGTGAAGTTATTGATGGCGGAGAAGACGTTGTAACTGAAAAGAAATATCCAATTCACCGTGACGCTCCAGCCTTCGTTGATCAATCTACAAAAGTTGAAATTCTAGAAACTGGTATTAAAGTTATTGACTTGATTTGCCCAATTCTAAAAGGTGGTAAAGTCGGATTATTCGGTGGAGCTGGTGTTGGTAAAACCGTTGTTATCCAAGAGTTGATTAACAACATTGCTAAAGCTCACGGCGGTGTGTCAGTCTTTGCTGGTGTCGGAGAAAGAACTCGTGAAGGTAATGACTTATATCATGAAATGAAAGACGCTAAAGTTATCGACAAACTAGCGATGGTGTTCGGACAAATGAATGAACCACCTGGGTCTCGTGCTCGCGTGGCCTTGACTGGTTTATGTATGGCTGAATATTTCCGTGACGAACAAAAGCAAGACGTTTTGTTGTTTATCGATAACATTTTCCGCTTCACTCAAGCCGGTGCTGAAGTTTCAGCTTTGCTTGGACGTTTGCCATCAGCTGTCGGTTACCAACCAACGCTGGCTACTGAAATGGGTAAGCTACAAGAAAGAATTACTTCAACCAAAGATGGATCCATTACTTCTATTCAAGCGGTTTATGTTCCAGCTGACGACTTAACAGACCCAGCCCCTGCTACAACCTTCGCTCACCTTGACTCAACTGTCGTTTTGTCACGTGCTTTAACTGAATTAGGTATTTATCCAGCGGTTGACCCATTGGATTCTTCTTCCACTATTTTGGATCCTAAAATTGTTGGTGATGAACATTATCGCGTAGCTCGCGGCGTGCAAAGAATTTTGCAGCGCTATAAAGATTTGCAAGATATTATCGCCATTCTCGGTATGGAAGAATTATCTCCTGAAGATAAATTGATTGTTGCTCGTGCCCGTAAGATTCAGCGTTTCCTATCACAGCCATTTTCTGTGGCCGAAACCTTTACAGGGCGACCTGGTAAATATGTTTCATTAGCCGATACTGTTCGCGGCTTTGCTGAAATTTTAGATGGTCAACATGATGATAAGACTGAAAATGATTTCTATATGAGAGGAGTCGTTGAAGAAGTCGGAACAGATAAATAAAAACTATGTCAGATACTTCACGCCAATTTAGATTTGAAATCGCCTCGCCAGAACGAGTCGTGCTTAAGGCTGAAGTAACTCAAGTTTCTATTCCGACAGTTGATGGAGAAATTACAATCTTGCCATTACACATTCCATTAGTGGCTTTACTAAAACCAGGTATTATCGAAGCAACTTTAACTGACGGAACGCTTGATATTATGTCTGTGTCCGGCGGTTTAGTTGAAGTTTTAGCTAATAAAGTGGTGGTACTCGCCGACTCAGCTGAAAGAGCAGAAGAGTTGAACGAAGCCGCGATTGAAAAAGCTAGAGCGCGCGCTGAAGAACTTAAGGAGCAAGCTCGTCATCAGGATGATGTTGAGTTTGCTCGCTTGAGTTCTGTAATTGAACATGAGTTAGCTAAGACTCATGCTGTTAAGCGTTGGAAAAAAATTAAGCAGTTAGATAAATAGTACATTTTAAAAATCAAAATATTAATTTATGCCAAATCCAGAAGAACATGATTATGAACAAGTTAACAAAGTTAATTCTTTGTTTGAAGAAGCATTAAAATCTCAGGTTATTTCCGATCTTAAAAACGGTCTTAGTTTTCAGGAGATTTTAGATAACCAGCAAATCGAAAAACCACTCGAACAAGCCGAAGAAGTTGAGTGTTGTGATGGTCGTTGTCCTCATAAGAAGGGTAGCTATAAAGCTATTGCCGGTGCTGGTATTTTATTAAGCAAAGAAGAGCTTAATGATTATATAAAAAGTAATCCAGGCATGAAATATCTTAAAGCTCACGAAGGTTGTGGCGCTGGTAAAATAGCCTTTGAAAAAGCTAAGTCAGCTGGAACTTTGCCAGAAGGTATTTTTACGGCTGAACAGTATGTTGAATGGTGGACGAAAACGACTGCCGCAGAATACAACTTGGAATATAAATATACTCCAGCTAAAGATTTTCAGGATTCAGAGATGAACCATCATGAAGCAGGTCTTATGATAAATTTTGACCCAGCTTTAATTAAAGGCATGCCAAATGTTTTTGTCTCACACAGTGCAGAATGTCTTAATGATGATTATGTCAAAAATGAAATAAGTATTTTAACCGGCATCGCTTTTAGTGATCATGGTTTTGGCAATAGACTTAGTCAAGAAAATCCTTTTTACATTTTTATTTGCGCTAAGAACGAGGCTGAAAAAGAG
This sequence comes from Candidatus Falkowbacteria bacterium, assembly GCA_026396835.1. Classification (NCBI taxonomy): domain Bacteria; phylum Candidatus Falkowiibacteriota; species Candidatus Falkowiibacteriota bacterium. The sequence goes on along the minus strand of JAPLWA010000003.1, from coordinate 90,507 downwards.
CATTTAAGTGCTTTAGCTAAAGAAGCAGTTGCTAGTTATGGTGATAAAGTAGTAATTGAGAGCGCTGTTTCTCCTTTCTAGCACCAGATTGACTTTGGGGACGAATATGTTATTCTGTAATAAATTCGTCCCTCTTTGTTTCCAAGGTCGTGCCTAAGAGTTGAGTCGTTTAATCACCCTCCTGATTACCGGTTCTTAATAGGCTTTTGTCTACTCTTAGGCATAACTTTGGCAGCAAATTAACCCGCTTTTGGCGGGTTTTTATTTTCTGTAGTTTTATAAAAACTCACCCCTAGCCCCTCTCTACCCCTGCGGGGTAAAGAGGGGAAAACAATAAATAATAAATCTAAATTTTTATATACATATTTTTAAGTCTAAAAATGCGATATATAAGCTTCCCCTCTTTACGCGTTAGCGTAGAGAGGGGTTAGGGGTGAGTTGTGTTTGTGGGGAAAAACATTGATAAACAGCGTTTAATTAAGTTAAATTTTGTCTATTTTTATTTTCTGTAGTTTTGCTATAATAAAGGTGAACTATTAATTAACTTATGACAACAGTCTCGTGCCCGGTCTGCAATAGCGATGTTATCGTTGGCGAGGAAGCTTATGAGCATGATCTTCTTACCTGCGCTAATTGTGGATCTGATTTAGAGATAGTCTCTTTGTCACCTTTTAAGCTTGTTGCTTTAGGGGATGAAGATGAATCTCTTGATAACTAATTAGATATTTTATTAAAAATGCCCTGAATTTTTTGGGGCGTTTTTATTATAATCGCGGTGCTTTAATGGTGTATAATAAAGTTATATGTTTTCTAATAAAAAAACTGGGTTCACTCTTATTGAGCTACTCGTGGTAATAGCAATTATTGGTGTACTCTCTACCATGGCTATAATAGCTTTAGGTAATGCTAGAGCTAAATCAAGAGATGCTAAAAGAGTAGCCGATATAAAACAAATATCTACAGCCTTAGAATTATATTACGCAGATAATAATAGCTATCCTACTATTATTACTCCGGGTAATAGTATTAGTTCACCAGACGGTACTAAAACATATATGGCTAATATCCCCAACAATCCAACTCCAATGAATGATGGAAATTGTGGTAATAATAATTATACTTATGCCTCTACTTCAGATAATACAAATTATAGTTTGAATTTTTGTTTAGGTAGTGTTGTCGGTTCTAATTCAGCGGGTATTAACTCTAGCTCTAGTTCCGGCATTAATACTGCCCCTGGTCTAGTGGGTTGGTGGAAGTTTGATTCTGTTTCTGTGAGCCAGGTTTATGACAGTAGTCCAACTAAAAATCATTGCACTATTAACGGAACAGTTTCTTATGGTGATCAAGCTAATCATAAATATATTTCATTCTCTCCTTTAAATTATTTAACGTGTCAGAATGGTTATATAAATTTTCAAAGTGACTTTACAGTATCTATTTGGGTAAGTTTTAATAATGATTTTGCTGATTATAGAGGTTATTTTTCGGTTGGTAATGCCAGGGGTGATGGTTCACCATTTTTTCTTTTAAGTAAAATACCGCCAACTGCTTTAACGATTTATAATCAAGGCTATAATTATTTGTCGGCTAGCTCAACTAATGCTCCGACCTGGTATTTCATTACAGTCTCTAAACTAGGCACAGTGATGAAAAGGTATCTTAATGGTCAGTCTATAGCAGATGTTTCTTTTGTTAACGTTGGTAATTCAAATAATATTTACATCGGCAATGGCTGGTCTCAGGAAGCTGACGCCAAAGTTTCAGACGTTCGTGTTTATAATCGTTCTTTATCAGCCGCCGAAGTTTTAGCTTTGTACAATGCGACAAAATAAAAAACAACAATCCGGCTTCACTCTCATCGAGCTACTCGTAGTAATAGCGATTATTGGTGTACTCTCTACCATGGCCATAATAGCTTTAGGTAATGCTCGTACTAAAGCTAGGGACGCCAAACGTGTTGCTGATATAAAACAAATAGCTACTGCTCTAGAATTATATTACGCCGATAATAATAGCTATCCTACTATTATTACACCAGGTAATAGTTTAGTATCACCAGACGGTACTAAGACCTATATGGGCAAGATACCAACTAACCCAACACCAATGAATGATGGATCTTGCTCTAATATTGATTATAGTTATTCAACCAATAGTAATAATTCTTTTTTTTCTGTGTCGACTTGCGTTGGATCTTCTTCAAGCAATATAAATGCAGGAGTAGCGTCCTATTCACCAACTGGTTTATTTTGCTGTGGTCAGAATGTATCTGATATTGATGGCTATTCATATTCTACGGTGCAAATTGGAGCTCAATGTTGGTTGAAGCAAAATTTAAAAACAAAGACCAGACCGAATGGAGTAGCGTTAACTAATTTAACTAATGGTTCAGAAAGAGATTGTGTGTCAAACAATTGTGTAGCCGGAGTGCCGCCTTATTGTAGTAGTCCCTCGTATACATATCAAAGAGGAGTTGAGAATGACTGCCAAAATGGTTATGCGTTATATCTTTGGTCCGCGGCTATGGATCTACCAGGTTCTTGTGATGCTGGAAGTTGCGCTGCCTCTATTACAAATCTTCATCAGGGTTTATGCCCTAGTGGTTGGCATATTCCCACTGATGCTGAGTGGTATGTGCTAGAAAATTATTTGAAGGATAGTAGCTCAGTGGTTTGTACAAGTAGTCGTTTTGGTTGGTCGACTGGTTTTGAGTGCGAAAGCGCCGGACTTAAATTAGCATCAGATGATGTTGCTCAAAGTCTTATATCTTGTAATGGCAACCCTTTGTGTAATACAAGTGGCTTCAGCGGATATTTTGCTGGATCGCGCTCTCCTGATGGTTCTACTTTTACCTATCGAGGTTCATCAGGTGGTTTTATTTCAGCTAGCGAATATTCGGCTGTAAGTTATTATGTTAGAAATATTTGGGCAAACGGAATTACAGGGAATTATACCAAGGTCATAAGATCATCTGTCGGTAAAACATATTCTGGGTCAGTACGTTGTTTAAAGAATTAAGTATGTTTTTTAGATAGATTTGTCAATCAGGCGAGTATTATTGACAAAAATATAGTAACATGTTATAGTCCAATAAATCAGAAAAAAGCTAGTAATTTAAAAATAAAAGCCCGCGAGGGAAAGGAAATAAATAATGGAGATAGCAAAAGTTCCAACTGATGACCTTGCTTCAATAAATGAGGCGGTTCAACGGATCAGTGAGTGGAAAGGCTTTCTTAAGAGACAGCCGGTCATCAAGTTCTCAGATGATCCAACGGATATAAACGAGCTAAAAAATAGCTTTTACATCCCAATTAAGGAGCCGGTTTTTACAGTTATATTTCCAAAATCTTTATTCTATTTTGGAGACTACATGACAGACGACAGAAAAGCAGAGGCCGGTGCAATTTTTATGGCCGATGGAAGCGTTTCAATTATTGGAGTCGGGGATGAAATTAATGAATATGATTACAGTTCGGCCTGGCATCTAATTTCTTTAGCCACAACTGGCGTGAAGATGACTCTTCCTGCTGTTCCAACAAGCGATCTACTTGGAATCGATGAGATAAAAAAACTATCATCTGATTTCAAGACAAGACTGCAGGGATGGGTAGATCTGTTTTCTTTAATACCGGGAGTAAAGGCTTCATTGTATAATGGCGATAACCCCGATAATCTTATTGATCTCCGTATTCCAAGCAGCTGCAAGCATTTAATTAGCATGCAGAGTGATGATTATGATGATTTCTATCTCGAAAAAGACGGCAGCGTTTGTAGATGTGATTACAGTGAAGGAGAAGAAAGTGAAGTATATGAAGAGTGGTTGAAAGATTTTGATCAGGAAAAAGAAACCTGGGCATCTTTCTATCAGAAGGTAGTTAGTTTATTTAAAGAATATACAAACATACTTCCTGTGTCCAAAGAATAAGAAACAAAAAATGTGTTACTTAATAAAGTATATCCAGCAAGAAGGATATACTTTTTTATTTTAGTTAAGCGCTTGATTAAACTGTTTACCTCTATCTTTATAGTTCTTAAACATACCAAAACTTGCTGTGGCTGGGGACATTAAAATAATATCGCCCTTGCTAGCTTTCTTTTGCGCTTTTTTTACGGCGTCGTTCATGCTTTTAGCAATCACAATATTAGTAGTTTTGAAGCCGGCTTTAATAGTTTCTTTCTTTAGGCGAGCCGTAGCTTGACCCTTGAATAAAACTAGATATTTTACTCGCTTAGTAATGTCTTTAGCTAATTTAGAAAAATCTGATTTTTTTTCTGCGCCTGAGGCTAATAATATAATTGGTCTGGAGAATGACTTTAGAGCAGTCTGAGTAGCTTCTGGAGTTGTAGCAAAGCTGTCATTATAATATTCAACGCCATTTTTGTCCCCAACTTTTTCAATTCTATACTCTAAGCCCTTAAATTGTTTGACTGCTTTGGTAATAATAGCATCAGGGATTTTGATAGCTTTAGTTACTAATATTGCCGCGGCGATGTTCTCCTTATTATGCTCACCCGGTAAGTTAGACGCTAAATTAGAACAATTAAAAAATTTAAGCTTAAGTTTTTTATCCTTAATTTTCCCTTTTAGTCTTTGATTAATAACAGCTAATTTAGTAGCTCTGGTAATATTTAACTTTGACTGCCAATAATCATTAAGTGAATGATGATGGTTAGGATTATTAGGATCAGCTGGTGATAAATGTTCTGGGGAAAAATTAGTAAAAACAGCAATTTTAGGGCCAGTTGTTATTTCTTGTAGCTGAAAACTAGATAATTCTAAAACTACCCAATCAGTCGGTTTTATTTGGTTAATAAAAGAAAATGGTGCAACGCCAATATTACCGCCTAGCCAAACTTTTTTCTTAGCAGTTTTAATAATATTGTAAATTAGGCTAGAAGTTGTGCCTTTGCCCTTAGTGCCGGTGACGCCAACAATATTTTTAGTAGGACAAAAGTCCATAAACAACTGCATTGGCCCAGTTAATTTACGAGTTAATTTTTTTCTGTGTTCCGGTTTTATAAATACACCGGGGGAGCGCACAATTAAAGAATAGCTTTTTAGCTCTGGTAATTTTTTATTTAAAATCCAGTTAATGTTTTTATCTTTAACTAAAAATTTATAACGTTCACCTAACTTATCAGCCGCTAAAGTATCCCAGATTGTTATAGTGTTAGTTAGGCCTTGCTCTCTTAACCATAAAGTTAAGAAAAAATTTTCAGCGCCTAGACCAAGTAAAATAATATTTTGTTTTTTTAGCTCATTTAATTTCATATATTAAAATAATTTATAGTCTGTAGCTTCAGCGTAAGACTATTTCTTCCATGTTTTGCCAATTTTTACCATGTTTAATATCGACTAGGACTGGTACATCAAGCGCTAAAACATTTTCCATTATGGTTTTGATTTCCGACGCCGCACTTTTAATTATACTTGGATCAATTTCAAATAATAATTCGTCATGCACCTGAAGTAACAATTTAATTTTATCTTGGTACTTAGTTTTCAAGAATTTATAAACCTCAATCATGGCTAATTTTATCATATCAGCCGCCGTTCCTTGGATCGGAGTATTGATAGCCATTCTTTCGGCGCTACGACGAACCATAACAGCTTTAGCATTTATGTCAGGCAAGAATCTTTTGCGACCAAATAGAGTTTCAACATAGCCAGTTTTTTGCGCTTGGACGATTGTGTGATCAATATATTTTTTAATACCAACATAAGTTGCAAAATAGCGATCAATAAAATCTTTCGCTTCTTCATAAGGAATTTCCGCGGTTTGTGATAAACCATGTGGGCCTTGTCCATATAAAATTCCAAAGTTAACAGCCTTAGCGGCCCGGCGCATATCTTTCGTTACCTTACTGACATCAACTTGGTTAATAGCAGCCGCTGTAGCCGTGTGAATATCTTGGTTGGCTTTAAAGGCTTTAACTAGCCCAGGGTCTTTTGATAAATGAGCAGCTAAACGAAGCTCAATTTGAGAGTAGTCAAAACTGATCAATTCCCAACCTTTTGGAGCCACAAAAGCATGGCGAATAAGGCGTCCAAGCTCTGTTTTTACTGGGATGTTCTGTAAATTAGGCTCTGTTGACGATAAACGGCCCGTAGCGGCGATTGTTTGGTTAAAAGTGGTATGAAGGCGCTTAGTCAAAGGATTAACCAATAAAGGCAAATTTTTGATGTAAGTTGAAGACAGCTTGGCTAGCTCTCTATATTCCATGATTTGCTCAATAATTGGGTGCTGCTTTTTTAGCTTCATTAGTTCGTCAACACCAGTCGATATTCCGGTTTTAGTTTTACCAATTCCAAAAGTAGAAAGTTTTAATTTAGTAAATAAAACTTCTTGCATTTGTTTAGGTGAGGCAATGTTAAAAGTCATGCCCGCCAATTGGTAAATCTTTTTTTCTAAAGTTTCAATTTCAGCATCAACTTTTGTTTCTAGGTTTTTTAGATAAGTAATATCTAATTCAATACCATTTAGTTCCATGTCAATTAAACAAGCAACTAAGGGCATTTCGATTTTAGAAAATATTTTATCTAATTTCTCTTGTTTTAATTCTGGCTCTAAAATTTTAGCTAAACGATTGGTGCAATCAGCATCCTCGCAAGCGTAAATTCCTAAGCGTTTAATATCAACCGTGCCATAAGTTTGTTTAGTTTTGCCGCTGCCTAATAAATCATCTTTAGAAATTTTTTCAAATTCTAACTTTTCTAAACTAACCGCATCTAAACTATATTGGCGATTGCCGGGGTTTAGAACATAGGCAGCAATCATAGTGTCAAAATATAGCCCAGCCGGACGGATGCCGAAGTGATATAAAAATTCAATATCGAATTTCGCATTATGACCAATTTTTTTAATTGTTTCATCTTCTAAGATTGGTTTGAGTAATGTTAACCAAGGATGAGCCGTGGTTTTAGTTTGCTTGTTCCAGGAAAATAAATCTTTAGTAACTTTGCCGTTTAATGGCTCTTGATTTACTACTACAAAATAAGCTTCACCGGCTGTCCAGGCAAAACTTAACCCAACTAAACGATCATTAGTACTATCTAGACCACTAGTTTCAATATCAAAGGCGAATTTTTTTTGTAGTTTTAGTTTTTTTAGAAAAGCTTTGAATTTCTTTTCATCATCAATAATTTCGTAATTAAATATTTTTGTATCACGATCAAATTTGTCTTCAGAGCGAGTAACATTTTGTTCCTTAGAAGAGTTAGTGGTTTTTAATTGTAATAAGCGGGGGATTAAGGACTTAAACTCCATTTCACGGAAAAAATTAACCGCCTTCTCTAAATCAAAATTACCAAAGTTAAGATCGGCTTCATCAAACTCTAGTGGTACATCTTGTTTAATGGTTGCTAAATCATAGCTCATCAAAGCATCTTTTTTATGCTCAACTAGTAATTCTTTAATACGTGGTCTAATCCACGGGTCATTAATATTTTTATAAAGATTAGTGACGGTTTTGAATTTTTGTAGAAGTTCCACGGCAGTTTTTTCACCGATTCCTCTAACTCCAGGAATATTATCGCTGGGGTCGCCGCGTAATGCTTTATAATCAATCATTTGATCAACACCTAAGCCAAATCTTTCTTCAACCGCCTTATCATCGTAAATAAAACTATCAGTTAAGCCATGGCTCATGGTATAGATTCTCGTGTCTTTATTAATTAACTGCAAAGTATCTAAGTCGCCCGTGACAATCATTTTTTCAGCGTCTTTTATTCTTTTAGATAAAGTTCCGATGAGGTCATCAGCTTCAAAGCCCGCCACTTCAAAAATAGGGATGGCTAAAATAGTTGCTAATTCTTTAACTCGCGGAATTTGTTCATATAGTTCATCGGCAGCTTTAACGCGCGTGGCTTTATATTCTTTGTAAGATTCGTGCCTAAAAGTTGGACCTTTTTTATCCATAGTCAAAGCAACCATGTCAGGCTTTAGCTCTTTAATAGCCTTTAACAAAAAAGACGTAAAGCCATAAACAGCATTTACTATCTCGCCTTTACTGGTTGTCATGCTCGTAGGCAAGGCATGAAAGCTCCTGTGAATCAGGGCGTGACCGTCAATAATTAGTAGTTTTTTCTTCTTTTTAGTGGCCATAGATATAGCTTATTATATCATAGAATGCCTCTTCTTCGGACTCTCCTGGATTTATATAAATAAATGTTTTTTCTTTAGCAAAATACTAATAAACGCTGCCGCTAGGGCTTACTTTTGTAGCCAAAAGTAACAAAAGCTTTGGGGGCTTCAACTCGCTATTACATTGTTTGCCTTTTATATCGACAATCACGGCGCTCGATTCAGCCCCCAAACCCCTTGGTGTTTTTAATGCCTTAATAGTTCTTAGTCTATACAACTAATTCATCTCAGTGTTTACGTGAATATAAGACACCCCTCCCTGCGCTATGCGCGGGGAGGGGTTGGGGGTAGGGTAAAAGGATTAGCTCTTTCTATTGGCAGCTACGTAAATCATGTAAACGCTGGCTAGGCCAACTAGAGCGTAGACTATGCGTGTTGCTGAGCTCATTTTCCCTAATAGGAAAGCAACTAGGTCAAAGTTGAATATACCAACTAGTCCCCAGTTTAAACCACCAACAATAACTAGAATTAGGGCAATCATGCCCAATGGAGTCATTTTCATATTTTGTAAATTGTTAATTAGTAATATAATTATATCATTTTATAATTATATTAGCATATTTCATTGGCGCCGCGCCAAGCTAGCTCAAAAATTGCCCTTTGTGATCTAGCGATTTCTTCAGATTCAATTATCATGCCAAACATTTCTTTGCCATAGCTTGAAATCGCTATCTTATTACCGTAGATATTAATTTCATTATTCATCGGTAAAAATTTTTCATCAACTATTTTAACAGTTCTAAGTTGGGCTAGGTTTTTATCCATGTATTTTATAATTTCTGGAGTTTTTTTATAAATACCTCGTACTCGAATGCCTTTATCAACTCTAGCTTTTATATATTCCTCAGCATATTTGGGAATATAACGTAGGACATCGTCGCCGCAAAAGATTAGTATTTCGCCGCCCTTTTTAAGAGTTTTTAAACTATCATTGCTCATTTCTTTAATTCCTTCTTTGCCCTCAAAGTATTTTACATTCGGTATTATTTTTGGTGAGTTATATAAGCTCTGTAATATTGGCAAGGCTGATAGTAAGTCTTGCTCTTTCTCTTTTAATTTTTGCATTAGTATTTCCGGGTCAGCTGGATAAAAGTATTTACTATTCTTTTTGATAGAAGCATGAACTAAGCCTTCTTTTAATAGGGAATAGAGGGCATCATAGGCAGTTGGTCTTTTTAAGCCCACCTTCTTGGCCAGGAAATAAGCCGTTGAACCACCTGATTCTAGGCAAGCTAGATATAGATCGGCTTTCTTGTCTTTAATATCAAGTTTTGCCAGAATGTTTTTTATGTTCATATTTATGAATTAGTCGTAACTTTCCGACTACAATTTAGGGTATCATATATACTCATAAATGTCAATGTTTATAGGTATATTGTGAATGCTAGAGCATTTTTTTATAAACTTTATACGGAATAGGTTGAATAAATATGTCAATAGTATATTCTAGAGATAGAACATTAACAATTAAATAACCAAAAAATAAGGATAAATAATGATGAAAAACGAATTTTCAACCAAAATGAAGGAAGAAGAAAAGGTTACAACACCTATTAAAATCAAAGCGTTTTTTGAGGTGTTTGGTTTTATAAAGAATCACGTTGATATAAACAAGGTACAAAAAGTACCTCATGTAAGAGTGCTTGATTTAAGTGTCCCAATAATTGCTCAGGCCTGGACTCTAAATTGGGCCGAAAGAAATAAAGAGTTTTTACCTATTTATCGTTACGAAGAAGTTTCCCATAGCGATAGAAGCTTTATATTTTTTGATAAAAATGGTGAAAAAATGTATGAAATGAAAAAATATGATGTTAAGAAGCATTCTTTCCCCTTTGTCTTCATGCGTAAAAAAAATGAAATTATTGGTGATTCCTTTGATTCCTCGTTAAATAAAATGACCATATCCGATCAGAAAAAGATTATATATCTTCTTAGTATATTGAATCGTTTTGATCCCTATCACACAAAGGAGCCATTAAGTACAGAAATAGTTTTATTTAAAATTCCTTTTGGCGAACAAATTAATATATGGCTAAAAGAATTGAAATGGTTAGAAGGGCAACATGCTAAAGGGTATTACAATAAATTTAATGAATGGAGGATTGGAGACGGTTTTGATTAGGGAGAATAATTGGTAAAGTCCGAAAATTCTAATTAATAAAAGCAGATCAAAACGATCTGCTTTTAAATTTGGTGGACCCTACCGGGCTCGAACCGGTCACCCCCGCGTTGCAAACGCGGTGCTCTACCAAATGAGCTAAGGGCCCAAGAATAACCTCAAATTTAACTGAAGTTATTTGATACTTAAAGATTTTAAACTAAAATAAGCTTATTGTCTAGGGCGAGGACTAATCCATCTGCTCTACGGCTTCAATCTCCTTGTTTATTTTTTCCAGAAGACTGGCGCCTGCATTGGGATAGGCAAGTAGAGCTTCTTGGAATATTGGCAAGTAGACTTCCTTTGTTTCCTTGATTGTTTTTAGTCTTTTCTCGGGAGTGTTATTTTTTAGTGATCTAAGATTATGTAATCTGTCACACATTTTTAAGAGAATTGTGTCAGGAGAACCTTGTAGCAAGTTGTTAATATAAGCATCATGGGCTTCCTTCTTATTTTTAATTTCTACTCCATCAACCTTTGGTTTAGTTAATCCAATGACGAGCTCAGACACTTTTTTGTTAAAAGTTTTGCTTAAATGATAATCACTTTCTTCTTTCCAGGCCGAGTAAGCTAGATTAGAATTACCAAAGATAGGAGAGTCTTCAATTGAATCGTGCAATAAGCAAGCAATAGTTAAATTCGGATCTTTTATTTGACATTCATCAATCAAGATTAGAGCTACACTTCTTAGATGTTCAAAATATCTTTCGCCAGAATCTCTTTTTTGTGTTCGATGAGCTTCTTTCCCTAGGTTATAGCCACGCATAACATCCCATTTTTCATCCCTGGAAAGGCCCTCTAGTCGTGCTTCAAAACTTGCTCTGTTCTCCTCGTTTTTTTTCTTGTCTTCCTCTGTTTCTGGTAAAAAATTATTGTCTTCAATGACACTGTCAACTAAAAATCCTTCTGTATTTTCTGGAGTTTCGGAATTTTGCCCTATATTTTCGCCTGGTTTTAATATCATATAATTTTAACTTAAATCTGGATTAGAATATTTTAGTAAAGGTGAAAGTATAAATTCCATAAAGCCGGTAATTAAACCAGTCATGGTTAAAACACCTAGAAAGAAGAGAAGTAAGCCAAATAATTTGTAACCTAGTCGTGAACCCCCTGAACTGGCTAACTTTTCTTCAAAGAATTCAATGCGACCAAAGAAACCAAACACAGCCTCTGATTTTATAGTTATCAGTGCGCCTGCTACGGTCATGATTAAGCCAATAATGAAACTCATATTTTCTTTTAATTTAACTTAAGATTAAGAATCAGTCAATTAACGAGTGTAGTTAAGCGGGTTATAACGTGCTCCGTTTAGCATAACTTCAAAGTGAAGGTGCGGTCCTGTTGAACGGCCGGTTGAACCCATGGCGGCAATATATTGCCCCTTGGTAACCTTTTGTCCAACTACCACGTCAAAAGCGGAAAGGTGACCATAACGTGTTGTTTTCCCACCACCATGGCTAATAATAATTTGGTTACCATAACCACCTCGGTTATAGCCAACCGTTGTAACAACGCCGGAGTCAGCCGCGTAGATTGGTGTTCCAATATGATCGGCAATGTCTACTCCGGTATGTCGCCAAGAATAGTACTGAGTGATTCTATGTCCGGTTGTTGGCCACGCCATTCTTCCTCCAGCAGGAATTATGGCTGTCGAATCTCTATCGCTAGAAATAATAGCTCTTAATTTTTCAGCGCCTAAAGAAACTTGTTTAGTTGTTGCTTTAACAATTGTATTGCCTGAAGCACTAGCTAGCTGGCTAGCACCTGGGATTAAAAGTTTCTCGCCAATTTTAATTTGGTTAGGATTGCTTATGCCGTTGGCCTTAAGAATGTCTTGTTCGCTAACGTCATATAGCTTTGCAATTGCACCTAAGGTTTGTCCGCGAACAACAGTATGTCCGACACCAGAGCTTGGTAGGATTGTTAACTGGTTACCCGGTTTAATTAGACTAGTAGCCTTAAGGTCGTTTTCCCATAGAATAGTATTTATACTAATTCCAAAGCGTCTTGCGATACTACTGATTGTGTCGCCATTTTGTATTGTGTAGCTTATTGCCGTCGACCGCTTTTCTACTATCTTGGTAGCACTTTCTTCAGTCTGACCTTGTTCTTTTGTTAGGATGCTCACTTTTGATCTTAGAGAGTTCTCACCATATTTAAATCTTCTGTCCAACACAGCAACATTGAGATTTGGGTAGTCTTCTATTAGTTGTCCAGAGTCTGATCTATCCTCGCCAATTAGGTTGGCTAATTTAGTTTTACCAACCAACTCATCAGATGATGTTACTTTTTGCTTTACTGCTAAATTACTATATATAAGAAATATTCCTAAGATGATTATCAGTGAGTGGACAGCTATTCTACCCATCAAAATACCAGAAATTTTCCCTCGAGTAGATGATATCTGACTAGAGTCCAATATTTTTTTTGTAAGCAAAATGTAGGCTCGGTAAGAAGGCACAATCAGGCCGCTAAATATTAGCTGAACGAGCCAGATAATTGGACTCAGTATGACAGTAACAAAAAAAGCGGTAGTGAGCCTCTTTATATGAATGATAAATTTTAGCAAAGATAACAGTAAATTAACTGATATTTGCTTTAATTTACTACTAATATGCGTGGTGTTAAATACTCTAAATAACCAATATATAATAACATAAAGTCATTGACGGGTCAATCCATTTTTTACTTCTTTTTGCGGTTCTTTTTTTCTTCGCTAGTCCCCAAAAGATCAATCATTTTTTTAACTCCTGTAACAATCAAACTTAAGTATGAAGTAGTAAAAGTAATTTTTTCTTTGACCATGGTTATGATTTCATCAACTGCTTGAATTTTTTCTTTTATTTGTTTGACTGCATGATAACCTTGTTTAACTGTCATGACAGCATAATAAAGTAGCCAAACGATAAAAGCTGTCAACCATAAAGCGCAGAAAGCTAGCACTAGAAATAAGATATCTTGGCTATTAGTAATAAAAGACATATTTGTTTTAATTATTTTTTAATATATTTATCAATTGTGTCGCCAATTTTCCCTTCAGAGAAAACGATTATACCAGAATGGTCATGACCAATGCAGAGTTCATCTTCAGCACAAATCATACCTTCAGAATCAACTCCTCTAATACTGGCTTGCTGGATTACAATTCCGTTAGGTAGGGCTGCCCCAACTAAGGCAACTGGAACCAATTGTCCAATGGAAATATTTGGTGCTCCACAAACTACTTTTAAGTGTTTGCCGACGTTAACGGTCGCAAGTTGTAGGCGATCAGCGTTAGGATGATTTTCAATTGCCACAATTTGCCCAACTACGACCTTAGGAAATTTAGTTTTATTATTTTTGTTTGAGAAAAGATTTGTTAAGAATGATAGCATATGTAATTATTCATTTTTAAGACGCTCAGATTCTAAGCCTAGTAGCAAAAATTCTAGCGTGGTTACCCCTAAAATAAGGAGGATAACATTTAATGTATTAAATAGTTTATGGGAAAGAAAGAACATGATTATTGTTATCATAACAGCGGCGAGAAAACCTTGCCTAAAAGCAACTATGACTGAGCGCGCAACAAGTTCATGTTTTAAGAATAAGAATCTAACAATAAAACCAATAATTGCAGCAGAACCAGACAAAGAAATTAGTAAGGTTATGTAAAATAGAGCAATTCCAATCCAGCTAGTTGTTTGCGGATCAACTGTTAAGACAACAATACCAAAGCCAAGCCAGGCGATTAGCGTGGCGATTATCATTAAAGCTAAATAAGTTCGGAGAGTCATAATTATTAGCAACTATAAAGTATTGTTATTATACACTTTTTGCTTGTTGTTTTCTACTTAGATTTGGGTAAACTCACACATTTTTTTATAAGGACAGTTTTTACACATAATGCCTGGTCGAGGAGTAAAGTCAAAGCTCTTGATTTCGCTAATTAAATCAAGCATTTTTTGCTTAACTTTATCAATTTCCCCGTCTTTTGCTGTGAAGCTTACTTTCTCATTATCCTTTAGATAGTAAAAACTGAGTTTAGAAATTTTCATCTTAAAGTTCTCTTCTAAGGCTGCTTGATAAAGTAGTAATTGTTGCTTTTGTTCAAAGCCAAAAGTTTTTGGTTTTTGGCCAGTCTTATAATCAATGATTTCAAAAGTTCCATCAGCGAGCTTGTCAACGCGATCTATGGCGCCAGTTAAAATTTCTTTGCCTAAAGATAAGTTAAACTTTTTTTCTAGGAAAGCAATAACTGGTTTTTCATCACCTAACTCTTTTTGCAAAGTTTGTAACATTTTTTTACCAAGCGCTTTATAATCGTCAGCTTCTTGTTTGTCGCGGTAACCACTGTTTACCCAGTACTCATCATAAAGCTCAAGTAATTTTTTCAAGCTTAAGTCGGCTGCCTTGGCATCTTCATCATTAAACAAACTCGGTTGCTGCCAGGCGTTAGTTAGGAGCGGCAAAAAGAATTGTCTTAAGCAAGAGTGAATCACGCGACCAAAAGTAAAATAAGAAGTATCTTCGGTCGGCATTTTTAAGATATAAATAAATTTATATTCCCAAGGGCAGTTTTGAAAAGTTTTTAATTGTGAAAAAGAGAACTTTTCAGGTAAGGCATATTGCACGCGATCTGGAGTGTTATCAATTTGTTCTAAGTCGCGTTCAAATTCATTTTTAATAGCGGCTTTAGAAGCGATCGTTGGTAGTTCAGCTTCATTAACAAACTTAGATGGTTTTTTATCACGTAGTCCACCGTAGTCACGAGCGCCAGTACAGTACAAACCAAATTTAGCGCGTGTCATCGCAACATAAAACAAACGGCGCTCTTCTTCAATGTGAGAATCTTTACTGGTGTTTATTACTCCGCCGAGTTCTTCAGGAATAGGTATTTTTTCGCCGCGATTATCAACCGGGAATTTTCGGTCAACTAAGTTAACGATAAAGACATGCTCAAATTCTAAACCTTTGGCGGCGTGTACGGTCATGACTTTAACTGTATCAGCGTCATCAAAATTAAAACGTAAACCGCCAGTTTCGCCAGCTTCCATTTCTAAGGCAATCAAACTTAAGAAATCTTTAAGCGTACCCTGCTCATCAGCTGACTCAAAGTTTTTTATTTTTGAATAAAACTGATTTAAGAAAGAGAAAGATTCTTGATCAAGATCTTGGTCTAAGTGTTCAATAATTAGATCTCTAACGGTATGTAAATAGACTTTAGAAGCTTTGTCATTTTTAGCTAAGTCAGAATGATGCTTGATAGAATCAAGCAGATGTTTAATGTTTTTGCGTGTTTTATCGCTTAATTCATTGATTAAATCAGCGTGCTGTAGAGTTTCAAATAAAGACCAAAGTTTTTTGCGTCCCCATTTATTGAGAATCAGAAGGTTTTCATGATCAACTCTGAAGCTTGCTAAGTTAAGCGCGCGATATAGTGAAGCGGGCTCATGATGATCATCTAATAATTTTAAGTAAGCTAAAATATCAAGAATCACCTGTTTATAATACAAACCTTTAAGCGACACAAAATGATTAGGAATATTTTGTCTGGTTAATTCTTTGACAAATTTATCAGCCGTATCATTAGCTCGAACTAAAATAGCAATATTTGCCCAGGTAACTTTTTTGTCATGTAATTCCTTTATCATGTCGGCGACGGTCTTGGTTTCTTCAAACTCAGTGGCAAAATCATAAAAATCAGCTGCGCCTTTTTCTTTAGTTTTAGAAACTAATTTTTTATCAAGCTTTAATTTAGCTTCAAGTCGATTGGGATTGTTATGAGTAATGAAAGTATAAGCATGATCAAGAACGACTTGGCCTGAGCGATAGTTTTCCGTTAAGACAACTTCCTTGGCTTTTGGATAATCATCTTTGAATTGCATGATGTTTGATAATGATGCACCACGAAAACGATAAATACTTTGGTCATCATCACCTACGGCAACTAAATTATTATTAGGTAAAGCTAACAATTTAATTAGTTCATATTGAATCTTATTAGTATCTTGAAACTCATCAACCATGATGTACTTAAATTGTTCACGATATTTGGCTAAGATATTTGGGCGTTCCTTAAATAGTTTTATGGTGTAACGGACAAGGTCGCCGAAATCAAGGAAGCCTTCTTTGACCAATAGACGATTATAAATATGATAGCCGTTGGCTAGTTCGTTAATACGACTAGCATCAAGTTCATCAGCTTTATCATCCGAGCTATGAATTTTATCAGCATCAGCGATTTTTTCTCCAGCTAATTTTAAGTAATCCTCGGCTAAAATATTTTCATTTTTCAATCTTGAAAAATGACTTATTATTTCATGAATAAATTTTGTTGGGTCGCCTAATGGCTTGTAATAATCAAATTTAAATTCAGCTAAGTGTTTGCGGATAAACATCCATTGTTCAGTCTGATCTAAAACTTTGAAATTAGGAGATAGTCCAATATCTAGTGCGTGATCGCGTAAAATTCTTTCGCCAAAACTGTCAAAAGTGTTAATCCACAAATTTACATAACCATAAGGCAAAAGCTTGTCAGCGCGTTCTTCTAATTCAGCTGCACCTTTCTTCGTAAAAGTCGTTAAAAGTATTTGTTCAGGATAAACTTTTTTTTCTTGGATTAGCCAAGCTAAGCGGTTTATTAAAACAGTGGTTTTACCAGTTCCAGCACCAGCCACAATCAACATTGGGCCACTATCGTGCGTTACAGCCTCTAATTGAGCCTGGTTAAGATTGTGCAATATTTCATTAGTTTTTGTAGTAGTTTTTTTCATATAGTGCCTTTATTTTAGCACGATAAAGCTTGATTAGAGTAGTATTGACAAAAATACTAAAAAATACTAATATACTGGATTACGATCTTTGAAAAATACTCCTTAAATATTAAATAGTAAATTTTTTACCGAAATTATTGGGTAAAGAACTTACTATTTAATTAACTTAAATTTATAAGGAGTAAAAAGAAATGAAATCAAACAAGTATTTCTTGTTTTTTGCAAGTTCAGAAAACTATAGTATTGTTCTTTGGGCAGCAATTATTGTGGTTGTCATATTTATCGAAAGTGTATTGTTTCAGACTGGCAAGATTGTTATAGACCCCCTAAGCTTTGATATCCTTTATTTATTTGTGCTAGCTGTTGTGATAGCAACTTTAATTTCGGGTATTAATTCTGCGATTTGCCATAGGGTGATTAATAATTATATAACCCAACCTTGCTTTAGAGGTTTCTCTCCTGGATTTCATGAACACAAAAAGATATTGTCTACGATAGAAAAAATCGTTTTTGTTGATAAGCCTATTTGGGGAAAAGGCGAAGAGCACGTAGTTAATTGGCATAATGATTCAGGTACTAATTACGAAATCGACTTCGGTTATATTGTACCTCTTGGCCATTATTCTCTTAATATAAGAATGGCCGCTACTGTTAAACTGGATGAAAAATCATTTGACCCGAAAGAGTTACATAAATTAATTCAATCGCTCAGCTACAATAGTAAGTCCCATTCAATTGAATCTTTGCTGATAGAAAAGTTCAGGAGTTTCGGAAAGCCAAAAGCAGCTGCAATAGAAGTTTTGTCTAAAAAATTTCTCAGAAGAGAAATATCGGTTGATTATTTTGTTGATAAGATTGAAGAAATTTTCTTGCCTGATGATGTTGGGCTTATTCTTAGCAACATTCAGGAGGCGGAATTAGCACTTTGTAATCCGGAAATAATCATTATCGAAGATGAATAAAAGGTTTCAAAGAAAAGAGTTGAGAGGCCTGTATTTTTACAGACCTCTTTTCCTTAGTTACTAATATAGCATTGACAATAATATGTAAATATACTAATCTATTGAATCAAGAACTTTGAAAAATACACCTTAAAATTAATTAAATAATAGACTAATCGCCTAGTTTTTAAGCGCTTAATCTATTATTTAATTAAAAAACAAAAGGAGTCATTATGGACGATCTATTAAAGCGTTATTATTTGTTTTCGGTAAAGAATTCTTTTTCTTTACTTATATTTCTATTTTCGTGTTGTGTCGGTGGCACTATATTTGCAGGTTTTTGTATGTTCGGCGTAGCAGATGTGTCTAATTATTCTCATGATATATTTTATTTTTTTGTGATAGTTTTAGTTTTATTAGCACTCGGCTATATTAATGGCATCTTTGTCAGTTCCGGAGTAAAAAAATATATATCAATGCCAAGTAATCGTTATCAGCTAGAAAGTTCAAGGTGTTTAGAGAAAGATGAGAGTGCTTATCAAATCATTGTTTTTGAAGATGGTACTGTAAAATATCTTTATGAACCGGTTTTGAGCAAAGGAAAGATTCATTTAATTACGTTAAAAACAGATGAGGTAGAAGGATTGGAAGATTGTGAGTCAGGTAAGTTTAGTTTGTCATTTACTTATTCAATAAGAATAAAATTTGATAACTACGTTCTAGTTCCTCGATTTCGTATTAGGTTCTATTTTATCGATGATCCTGATCCTAAAGAACTTTATAATAAGATTATAGAGAATAACGAAAGATCAATTAACGATTATTTATTAAAAGAGTTTCAGTTAATTAATAATTTCTCTGAGTCGGTAAAATCCTCCATAAAGTATTTAGCAGATGAGCTTATTGCTGATAAAATTTCTAAACAATCTTTTATTAAAGGAATAAAACTGCACATCGATTTTCCTAAAAATTTATTAAGTGCCATTTACAAGTGTGACTTTGTCGAGAAGGATGAAGACGTATTTATTGATACATAAATTTTTTGTAAAACATAAAACTAAAGGAGTTAGTTAATGATTAGATTAAAACTAAGTTGGATTAACTTTTATAGAAGTTATTTCAATCTAATAGTAAAGCCAGAGCAGATGTACTTTGAGAATTTGCGTGGCAAACAGATATTTATCCCAAAAGGATTGACCCTGTTACAGGCAGCAAGAGCTTTAAAGGAAAAAACAGAAAGTTATGAAGTCTCGCCTCATATGGATGAGGAAATATCGAAAAACCTGAGAAGCGCTGATGAAGATTATACTCAGCTCATAGCTATTAAGGTTAAGGGCCGCAGTAAAAATAATTTAGTGTTTCTTTCAAAAGAAATTACTTTATTGGAAGGCTTAATTTTTCAATTAAGACACTTTTTTACTGAGGGTAAATTTTTCAGTAAAAGGATAATTTGTGCAGGCACTGAAGGCTTCGGCGGTACTAACCCGGTTATAGTTATTGTAAAAAAGAAGTTGACTGTTGAGTTTATAAAGTAGTAATAAAAAGTAAATTATTTTTTAATTAAAACGGAGATTTATAATGAAAATCTTATTGATTATTGCTGTTAGTATATTGGCTTTTTCTATGCAGTCTGCTTCGGCGATGGATACCTTGTATTATCAGAAAGGCAATTCAATCATAATAAGCCAAAAGCTTAATGAATATAAAGTGCCAGATAATACAATATTTACCATTGATGAAATTAAACAATTAGCCAGCGGTCAAATGGTTAAGAGATCAGTTGAATCGGCTGATGAGGTAAGTGGCTTTTCTTATGGGCTTATAGTAAAGATTTATAATCATAGCTCGCACTATAGAGCCACAGACTATAATAAAATCGAAAAGTTAACTCCCAATGAGGCGTTCTTAAGGGAGGAAGTAGATTTAAGCTCTTCCTTCTTTATGGTTTATCTACCTGGCTTGTTCCTGTTTATTCTAGGATTTTTTCTAGCAAAAGAAAAGGTATTAAAAGCTGCAGTAACTTTTAATGTAGCCTTCGCGCCGGTTCTTGCCGCAACTATTTCTAGAAGTTCAGTCTTAACATTACTTGTATCTATTTTATGTTTGGTCGGGCTATCAGCGATTTATTGGAAGAAAAATAAAAGTATAGATGAAAACTACTCATACGTAGGTTCGTATTTGGTGTTAATTGGATTATCTGTTTTATTCCCCCTTATCTCTCTATTAACCTTGAGAGAAAATCTGACTGGGTTTAATTCAGTTTACTTGGTAGTATATGTAATATTATGTGCTCTTTGTTTATTTATTCCAAGGTTTTTACATTTAATGTTTAGAAAAACCGAGGTAGTAAAAAACTAGAAATAAGAATTATATTAAAAACCCCTGACAGGAATGCCAGGGGTTTTCTATTTATTTCAGCAGTTTTTCAAAAACTTTTTTATCTTCGTTTGCCCTATCCCTAGCCCTTTCCCGCGCGGGCGCGGGCAAGGGAAATTATAGAAAATAGTTTTGAATAATTGATTCGATATGATTTCTTAATTTCTGAAACACTAATATTGGAGTAGATATAATTTCTTCATTAGTGATTCTTATAATTTCAACCCCATACTGTTTAATAATTTGTTGTCGTTTAATGTCAGCATTCATATTTTTGGGTATGTTATGAATTCCTCCATCAACTTCAATTCCTAGTTTTAAGCTTTGACAATAGAAATCTAGAATATATCCCGCTATTACATACTGACGTCGGAATTTATAATTTAGTAGATACTCGTCTTTTAATATTTGCCACATTATACTTTCAGCTTTAGTCGGGTTAGAACGAAATTCACGAGCTAAAATAATTTTATTCTTATAAGACATAACCGTGTTTATTTGAATAAAAGACACCCCTCTCCGCGTAAGCGGGGAGGGGTTGGGGGTAGGGCCTGATGATAGACCGGAATGATTTGAATAGAAATATGAATTAAGCGGGGAGGGGTTGGGGGTAGGGTAAAACTTGTCTTGGATTTATTTCAACAGCTTTTCAAAAACTTTTTTATCTTTATATGGTCCGATAATTGCCAGATTAAGATTTTTCGGAATAAAGATTCTTTGCGCTAGTTTTTGAACATCTTCACGAGTAATCTTTTTAATAGCGGTTAAGAATTCTTCCGGAGTAATTGGCTTTTTCTTTTTAGGTTGCTGATGATTCAAAACTAATTGCATAGCGTACCAGCTAGCGACATCATCAGGGCTTTCCAGACCAAGTAAAATTCTTCCAGCAATAAATTGTTTAACGCGAATTAATTCTTTTTCAGTAATAAGCTCAGTGGCCATTTTTTTATATTCGCCAAGTATAATCTGAATAGCTTTAGTTATTTTATCAACTGTAACACCAGCGCGAGTTGTTAAATAACCAGTATCGCTCCAGTTCATGTTTTGAGTTTTAACATAGTAGCAGAGTCCGTTTCTTTCACGTAGATTGATAAACAAACGAGAACTCATTGGTCCGCCTAAAATTGTGCCTAAAACTTTTAGGGCCGCTTCTTCTTTGGCACCATAAGGCACTGTTCGGACGCCGAGAGAAAAGTGAGCTTGGTCAGTTTTTTTATACTCAAGATTGACCGCTGGTTTTAATTGCTTCTCTTTGGTAACTATTTTTTTCTTAGCCACGCCTCGGCTAAAACTTACAAATGTTTTTTCTAATAATTTCTCTGGATTTTTTGGCAACTTTCCAGCTAGACAAACAAAAGTACTTCTAGTTTTATATTGACTCTTAAAGTACTTAATAAAATCTTGGCGATTAAAGCGAGCAATATTTGCTTTAGTGCCGATAACACTCCAGCCAGCTGGTGTGTCACCGTATAAACATTCTTCAAAAACATCTTCAATATGCATCATTGGGTTATCAAGATACATATTAACCTCTTCGGTAATAACACCGCTTTCACGCTTAATTTCTGTCTGATCAAATTTAGAATTTAACAGCATGTCTGATAAAACGTTGATCGCTGGAACAATTTGATTAGCAGCTGTCTTTACCCAAAATCCAGTATATTCTTTATCAGTAAAAGCATTGTATTCGCCACCTAAACTATCCAATTCAGAAGATATCATTAAAGTGTCTGGTCGGCTTTTTGTTCCCTTAAAGAACATGTGTTCTAGAAAGTGTGATAAACCACTTGTACTTCTTGTTTCATGTTTTGAACCAGTTGCCATGATTATTAAAATGGCTGTTGTTTTTGCGCCAGCCATTGGAATGGTTACTAAATTCAAGCCACTCTTCGTAGTTTTTATTTTATACATATATTTTTTGCGAGTAATTAAAGGTTTCCTGAAAAGAAATTTTGTAATTCAGTGATCTTGATTCTTTCTTGCTTCATCGTGTCGCGATCACGCACGGTAACGTCGCCGTTCTCTAGAGTATCAAAGTCAATTGTAACACAGAAAGGCGTACCGATTTCATCTTGTCTGCGATAACGTTTGCCAACATTTCCATTGTCATCAAATTCGCAGCGCCAAGTTTGTTTAAGTTCATTAAATATTTCTCGAGCCTTACTAACTAAATCAGGTTTATTTTTCAATAATGGGAAAATAGCAATTTTAACAGGGGCAAGTTTTGGTGATAGCTTTAAGACGATTCGTGTTCCTTCTTCATCGTCGCCAGTTTTTTCTTCATTATAAGCTTCGCACAATACAGCCAAAAAAGTTCTACCAACACCAGCCGAAGTTTCTACAATATGCGGCATGTACTTCTCGTTAGTAGTTTGATCTAGATAGCTTAAATCCTGATTAGAATGTTTGCTGTGCTGAGTTAAGTCGTAATCACCACGAGCATGAACTCCTTCAAGCTCTTTGAACCCAAAGGGAAAATTATATTCAATGTCATAAGCTTCTTTAGCATAGAAAACTAAGTTCTCGTGTTTGTGCCAGTTCAGATTTTTTTCAGATATACCAAGATCAAGATAGAACTTCCAACGTTCAGCACGCCATTCTTCATAATACTTCATGTCATCGCCCGGTTTTACGAAGTACTGCATTTCCATTTGTTCAAATTCGCGAGTTCTAAAAATAAATTGTCTAGCCGTTATTTCATTACGAAAAGCTTTGCCGACCTGAGCAATACCAAAAGGAATTTTTACTCGAGCAGTGTCTAAAACATTTTTAAAGTTAACATAAATACCTTGGCAAGTTTCACCGCGTAAATAAACCGGTTCTTTAGTCCAGTCACCAGTAAAATTACCAAGATTGGATTGAACAAGTAAATTAAAATTCTTTCCGGGAGTAAAATCTTTTTCACCACAATTTGGGCATTTAATTTTTGCTTTGTTGTCTTCAAATATTTTATTAATTTCTTCTTCTGACATTTTTTCGTCAGCAAAAATTCCAGCTTCTTCTAAAAGCGTATCTAATCTTAAGCGGGCGTGGCATTTGCGACATTCTGTTAATGGATCAGAGAAACCTTTAACATGACCGGAGGCTTCCCAGATTTTAGGACTCATGAAAATTGCTGAATCAAGACCAACGATATTGTCATGTAATTGAACCATGGCCTTCCACCATTCTTTCTTAATATTGTTAGCTAACTCAACACCGTAAGGACCGAAATCATAAACCGCTGTAAAGCCATCATAGATTTCAGAGGAAGGGAAAACAAAACCGCGGCGTTTACAAAGCGAGGTAATTGCTTCCATTATTTTGTTATCATTCGTTTTTGCCATACTTTTATTATATAAAAACAGTGTAGCGTGCCAGCTAATCTATGTCAAAACCCTTATTTTCGTAAAGTCAGGCCCAACGCCGCGGCGCTGAACAACAAACCAAAATGAAGACTCATTAGCCAATGATCAAATAAGCCTATGCACAATAGAACAATAATTGTGCCGCTGATAATAAAACGATCTTCAGGGAATTTTTTCCAAGCTGAAATTATATTTTTAAGCATAAACCATAGCCATAACAAGGCTCCCAGTATGCCGGCTTCAGCTAAGATTAAAAGATATAGGTCATGAATTGGTTGGTAATACCAAACTAGTTGTTTAGGATCTTTGTCTTTTAAGGCTAAGCCATAAGTCCCAAGGCCTGAGCCAATTACTAAATGTTGTTTTATGATTGGCAATGATTCTTTGTAGCCAGCAATTCTTTCACTGGTTGATAGTTGTTCTAAACGAGTGTTAGCTGATAATCTTGGCAAGAAAATATAATAGTATGGTAAGGCGAATAAAGCGCTGATGATTATTCCAATAATAAATAGGGGAATAGCTTTTTTAATTGTGGCCATGAAACCAGTTTTTATGGCAAAGATAAAATAAATTATTACGGCTAATCCAGTTGCAATTAAAGCAGTGCGAGAAAAAGATCCAATCAAGCCAGCGGTTAAGAAAATGAAAGCTGCAATGATAATAACCCCTTTTTTATTTTTTGGTTCTGTTTTGAAAATTAAGTATAAGCAAAAAAAGATAGCTAGAGCAGCTAGACCGCCAAGCATGTTTGGATGATCAAGCGAGCCGTAAGCTCTCAGCCAGCGCTCAATTACGCCATCAGGAGCCATTGTTTCAATAACCGAAGCCCCTAAATCACCGGAGCTATGTTGAGCTAAACCAAGCCAAGTTACGGCTGGAGCAGTCTGGCTAATGAATTGCCAGGAACCAAGCAAAGCTACGACGGCGGCACCGGACACGAAACTCAATAACGCAGCTGAGCGCGTGATAATATCCTGGCGCAGGACAATAAATAAACCCAAAGCAAGTATTATCCAAGCAGCGTGAAATAAACTAAGTCCTTTGTTCAAACTAAAATATATGTTTGCCGCTAAGGTAAAAATTGAGATCACTAATAATAAAAGATTATCAGTACTAATATCATTTTTTAATTTTTCTAAGCGTCGATTAAGAAGTTGTAAGATTATAATGATGAACAATAAAATGTCGCTGGCATAAAGACTGATTGTGCCATATTCCCAGTAATCTTTACCAATTGTTCCGGCATTAATAATCCATCTAGTCTGCCAAGGCAAAGTAAAGAGAAAAATTATTAAAAGCCAAGTTTGAATTTTCTTTAGATTTGCCAACATAAAATTATATTAATAACTTGTTTATTTTTTCATTAGCCGCAGCAAAAAAATATTCACGGCGATCAGTCGTATGCAATTTTAGAATATGGTCATTTATTATCACGCCATTAGTTTGATTATTTGTTTGTCGTAAGGCAGAATTCATTAAAATTAAATGAATTTTATGGCTTAATTTTTCTAGAAAATTTCCGAAAGCAGATGATTTGTTATTTGAAGCTTTTTCTTTAAAACGTTTTAATGGCACTGCTGCGCTGCTTTGCCAATTTGGTAGTTCATTGTTTAACCAACCGTTAGCTTTTATTAGGGCAAGGTATGTTTCTTTAGAACCAAATAAAGGCATTAAACCAGCTAACCAATATGTAAAATACCAATCATCATTTCCTTGTCGACAGTTACTTAAATCTAGGGCCGTTTCATCAACCAAAAAACTAAGACATAATTTATTTTTAACCGATTTTTCAGTTGGTCTTAAAGCTAGTATTTTTAAGATTATAGTTGCCAGTAATTTTACTAACCAAACTCGATTACTTTTAGTAATAATAAATAAATCAATATCTGTTTCAGGCTTTATGTTATTTGGACCAATAACATTTGCTAAACAAATTAATTTTATCCCCGGCAACCAGGAGATAAATTTTAGGCGATGTTGTATAATCTTAATTTTTTTATCAGCTTCGCGGTAGCGAGTTTGTCTGACATTAATTATCTCTTGGCGATCCCGCAAAAAGAAAAGTCCGTCAGCTGATGATAAATTAGCGACGGATAAGTTATTTTTTACAGTTTCGTAGGAAGTTTTAATAGGCAAGAATTGCCAAATCTCAAAATCAGTTAATGGGTAATTAAACAAATCAAAACGAGCAGCTACAGTAATCAATGCTTTATTTAGCTGGTCATTTTCCATACTATTCTCCTTCGTCTAGAGTTGGACGATTCAAAGTTATTGGTTCAACACTGGCAGCTTGGCCAGAGATTTTAGTTACGTCTTTATCGATTTTAACAAATTCTTTATGAGCCGTATTAAAATGATTAACCGTTGTGCCTAGACTGCTGCCGAGTTTAGTTAAGTAAGTTTCATAAGTTCCAAGATGTTGGCTTAATTTACCAACGGAAACAATAATTGATTTGGCACTCTCTTCGATCTGCATGGCGCGCAAGCCCTGTAAAACAGTTTGTAGGTAAGCTAAGAAAGAAGTTGGTGAAACAATAATAACTTTATATTTAGAAGCCGCGCGTTGAATTAAGTTTTCAGTTTCTTCGTTAATCGCTCCGATTTTGTTAATTAACAAATCATAATAAATTGCTTCATGAGGAATAAACATAAAAGCAAACTCCATAGTGCCTTGCTCAGGCTGAATGTATTTTGAAGTTTCAACAATTCTGTTTTTTAAGTCGTTTAGAAATATCTTTTCGTAACGTTCACGTTCAGTTTGGTCGACGGCTTCAATAATACGATTATAATTTTCTAAAGAGAACTTAGAATCAATTGGAATAATTTTATCTTTTACAAACACAACCGCATCAACAATGGTTTTGTTCTTAAAAGCATATTGCATTTGGTAACTACCGGGCGGCATGACATTCTTTAGTAATGTCTCTAGGTAGTATTCGCCAAGAACGCCGCGCTGTTTAGGATTTTTTAAAATATCTTGTAAGCTTTGTAGCTGTGAAGAAAAGTTAATAACCTGACGATTGGTTTCATCAAGCTTGGTTAACTTCTCAGTAACCTCTTTTATGAGTTGAGATGATTCGCTAAACTGCTGACGAGTAACAGTGTGAGTTTCCGAAAGCTTGTTATCAAGTACTTGCTTCATTTCTTTGCTCTGTTCACTCAAGTTAGCTAGTCTTTCCATTAAAGCGCCTGACTCAGTGCTTTGACCACTTTTTTTAAGAAGTGTTATAATTATTATAAGCAAAGCTCCAACTAGGAGTGCGGCTATAACGAGGATAATGATAAATAAATTTTCCATAAGTATTGCAAAGTAATTCGTTTGTCATTATACTCTATAATATAGCTATATTCAATAAACAAATTTATGAAGAAAACAAAGTCCGACAGTCGCTTCATCACTTGGAAAGTGAGCCGAAGCTTCATGTCTTCCTTGGCTAGCTTCGTAATTGGCTTTCTTGTTGCTTGGTTAATCTGGGCTCAGACAGCTTCTTACATGTTTGCCATCATGCGTCCCTAGTTTATGAAGGGCCAAAGCCGAACTAAAGTCTGCAAAAGAACCGGCAGTCCTGCTTTTAGGACGCCGAGTTTTTTTAAGAACAAACAAAGAGTTGTTACTATGCCTAAAACTTTAGTAGATAAAACAACTAAATTTTTTGGCGCTAAGTAAATTACATTCTGAATATAAAAAAGCCGTTGAATCTCGTTCAACGGCTTTTGTTTTTGGCTCTT
The DNA here is from genome assembly GCA_026396835.1 of Candidatus Falkowbacteria bacterium. Classification (NCBI taxonomy): domain Bacteria; phylum Candidatus Falkowiibacteriota; species Candidatus Falkowiibacteriota bacterium. Next base: position 63,057 of record JAPLWA010000003.1, on the reverse strand, counting down.
TTTAGAGCACAACCATGATTTTGTCTGTAGTCCATTGCCATGGCGGATAGTTTTCCTTATCGTCAAATACGACCATGTAGCATTCTCCTGGTACATTAAAAAATTTTCTACCACAAATCTTAATTTTACCTTTTCTACCTTCGATTGAAACCGGGTCATCTTCCTTCGGTTTCTTTTCTTCGTTATTGTCCATTTTTTGACTAAGTTATTTGAAAATTATTAAGTTGTCTCAACTTCCTTAAAGAAGCAGGGATAACCTAATAATATGCAAATAATAGCAGCGTATTTAAAGAGCATTTAATATCGAAAACTACCATAATAGTTATATTTTGTCAATATTATTCGAAAAAGTGTGAATTTAGCTAATAAATTATAGCTATTGACAAATTGCCAATAATATTGTAGTGTTCTGGCTATGAAGTATATATCAAAGGCGTATTGTAGGAATAATCCTGCTAACGACCGGAAAGTATACAGAAAGGTTCTTTAAAAATGAGAATGTATTTAAATGAAGAATCTGATTGTTTTGGTTTATTAAATAATCAGATAAAGCTAAGCGAAGGTGGAGTACCTTTTCTTGAAGGAAAAATGATTCATAGTCCTGAATTAGCGCCTTATATTGATTCATCTACTCTTGATGAAGAGGTCTTTATAAATAAAAGTAAATTAATCAGAGCTTTTTTTATTAAAGCTACTGAAATAAAATTTATTTCTTATGCGAAGTATCGTTTGAGAGGAGTCTATCGATACGGTAAGGTAACTGTTGAAGTTACAGATTCTGATCAAAGTAGATATGCGTGTGTAAAGCTCGAAACAAATTCATGGGCAGGTATTAAAGAAATGAAAATTCTTCTTCAAAAACTACAGGCTGGCACAATCGCTCCAATTATATCTTATGAAAATGTGCAAAAAAAGCAAAATGCTTTTGATATTCTCAGGGGTATGATGGCTGATCATAAATTATCTTTAATTAAAAGATTTATCTTGGCTTGGAGATTGATGTTGGAGGGAATATAATGTCATATAAAATATTTCCAAAAACATTTGATAATGATCAATTGATTATAGAATTCGATTATAAAGAAGAGAAAAATGCTTTTGAAAGAGTTCTGAAATCCATAACTGATAAAGCTGAATCTAATAAGCCTCGTCACGAAGCTATTGAGGATTATGAATTTAATTCAATACTTGATATGAAGGTTGCGATGAACCATGTAGAAAATTTGAGGCGTATCATCGGTTTAGTAACCTTGAATATTAATCATAGATTTTCAGTGATTATTGTTCCGTTATCTGAGTATTCAATAAAACATAAAACTTATTGGTTTTCAGAGGTCGTATAGAGTCACATAAAATTAAATAGCACAAAGCCGTTTACGAAAGTAGACGGCTTTTGACTTTTTATTGTATCCTCGCCAAATTGTCTGAACCACAGATACCACAGATGAACTGATTGATACAGATAATAAAAACTCTCTTTTGGAGAGTTTTTATTTGTTTATATTATTTGGGTCTGTTTGATTCAAAACCATCTGTGCATATCATAAAATCTGCGTAATCCGTGGTTCTGACTATCCTTATTCATTATCCAATACTAAATTAGAGAATTTTGTTAATATAGCAATTTCTGAATTAACCAGTTTTATTAATTCTGGAGAAGTTATTGGCTCACCCTTTAAATAATTATTTATTTCATCTTGAAAGTTAGCAATTCGTGGGTCGAGTTTTAAAACTGGCATTTCTCTGTCTCTTGTCATATCAAATTTTTCTATTTCTTTGCCAAAAGTATCATAGTTATCTTTAATAACTTGATCGCGTTCTTTTTTGCTTAGTTGAAAATGAAACTTATCAGTTATCTTAATATCTTCACCCTGACCTCGAGATATAGCTGATAATTCTTTTTTAACTTCTTCCTGTTTGTAGTTTGGACCCATGCTAACTCTAACCATATCATCATCGTCGCTATCTAAATATTTATCACAATGTATATCTACTAAAGCCTCGTATTTTTCCCATCCGCCATTTTTATTAACATATTCATCCATTTCCTTTTCTGAGAGAGGTGCTATATCACCACCCGCCACATCACTTTTTTCTAAAACTAGAAAATCTACATGTTGGCCAGGATCCTTTATATTTTCTTCAAAGGCTTTTTTTAAAAATTGTCCAAAAAATTTTTCATTATAATGGTAACCAGCTAAAACAATAATTTTACCTTTTTTAGGGTTTTCTCTAATTTCCCCTTTAAATAATTGTGGGTCACTTTCTAGCTCAAGTTTTTCTTTCATATGAGCTTATTCTAACATGAGAGTAAATAAATACAAGTAAGTATAAAAATAAAACCCTTTTGATAGAGGGTTTTATCTGTGTTAATCAATTAATCTGTGGTATCTGTGGTTCAGACTATTTTCCGTAATCGCAGCCTTTGCCTGAACAACGTGGGCCATCTTTGCCTTCAACTAGTGGCTCGCCGCAATCAGGACATTTATCACCAGTCGGCTTACTGTTAAAAGCTGTTTTACAATCAGGGTATTGGTCACAGGCCCAGAAGATTCCGCGGCGACTTCGCTTTTGGATAATGTGACCTTCTTTACAAACTGGACATTTAATAACTTCGGCGTTTGGATCAACGATATTTTTTATATTCTTACATTTTGGGTAAGAACTACAAGCCAAGAAAGGACCAAAGCGACCATTCTTAACTACCATTTTTGAACCGCACTTTGAACAAACTTCATCTTTGAATTGTTCATTCAAAGCATTAAGTTTTTCACTTTGTTCAGGTGTCGCATCTTTATTCATGGATTTAATATTGCGGCACTCAGGAAAGTTACTGCAAGCTAAAAATGGTCCAAAGCGACCAGTTTTGACTAACATAGGCGAACCACACTTATCGCACTTTTCCTCGGTTGTTTGTTCTGGCATAATATCGGTTTTTTTAATTAGTTCATATTTAGTTTGTAGGTTCTCATGAAAGGGACCATAGAACTGAGACACGATTGGCTGCCATAATATTTTTCCGTCAGCAATTTCATCAAGATCATTTTCCATTTTAGCTGTAAAAGTAACATCGACAATATTTTTAAAATGTTCAGCTAGTAAATCAATGACAATTTTAGCAATGTCGGTTGGTTTTAATCTTTTATGTTCATCGCGTGTAACGTAATTACGCGCTTCAATTGTAGAAATGGTTGGAGCATAAGTCGAAGGGCGACCAATGCCGTGCTTTTCTAATTCTTTAACTAAAGTAGCATCGCTGTAACGGGCTGGCGCTTTAGTAAAATGTTGTTCTGATATTAGATCTTCCAATTCTAATTTTTCTTTTTCGCTAACTTCAGGCAAAATTGTTTCTTGGCTTTTTTCCGGTGATAGCTTTAACCAACCAGGGAAGACAATGGTCTGACCAGTGGTTTTGAATTCGCCTTTGTCAGCTTTAATGTTAATCGCAGTTTGATCAAGTTGTGCTTCTGGCATTTGGCTGCAGATTGCTCTTTGCCAAATAAGTTTATATAGCTTGAATTGATTAGGCGCTAATGAATCTTTAATGCTTTCCGGCGTTCTAAGCGCAGAGCTGGGACGAATTGCTTCGTGCGCTTCTTGAGCGCCTTTGGCTTTAGTTTTAAAATGACGTGGCTTATCAAGCGCGTATTCTTTGCCTAATGATTCAATTAAATGTTCGCGTGCTTCATTCAAAAAATTCTCACTTAGATTTAGTGAGTCAGTTCTCATGTAAGTAATCAAACCAACGCTGCCTTCAGAGCCCAACTCAATACCTTCGTATAACTGCTGAGCTAACATCATGGTTTGCTTGGCTGAAAAACCTAAAGTTCGGTTAGCTGCCTGTTGTAAACTTGAAGTTATAAATGGAGCAGGCGCTGATTTATTAGTTCGTTTCTTTTCTAGGCTTTCAACTATAAAATCAGCTTGTTTTAATTTGCTAACAAAGTCTTCAGTCTCTTCTTTATTTTTAATGGCTAGCTTATCAAGTGACTTATTATCGAACTTAACTAATTCAGCATTAAACTTTTCTTTTTGTTTAGTTATGAGTTGAGCAGTAATACTCCAGTATTCTTGAGTTTCAAAACTGTCAATTTCTTTTTCGCGATCAACAATTATTTTTAGAGCGACTGATTGAACGCGTCCGGCTGATAAACCGCGCGCGACTTTTTTCCATAAGAAAGGGGAGAGCTCGTAACCAACCAAACGATCAAGTACACGACGAGCTTGTTGAGCGTCAACTAAATTTTGATCAATTTGACGCGGTGTTTCTAAAGCGTGTTGAATTGCTTCTTTAGTAATTTCGTGAAAAACAATACGAGAAATTTTATCCGCCGGAATCTTTAGTGCTTCGGCCAAATGCCAAGCAATCGCTTCTCCTTCGCGGTCTTCATCGCTTGCTAGAATAATTTCATCAGCTTTCTCGGCTGCTTTCTTTAATTTAGTAACAGTTTTTTTGGCTTTGGTAGGAATAACATAACGTGGTTTAAAGTCATGTTCAATATCAATACCAATATCAGACTTCGGTAAATCGCGGATATGACCAAAAGAAGATTCAACCATGAACCCCTTGCCTAAAAATTTTGAAATTGTTTTCGCTTTAGTCGGCGACTCGACGATTACTAGCTTCATGTGTAGTTTTATTAATTTTCATTGGCTTATTCCTAATATACTGCATGTTTCCTAAATTTTTGACTAAGCCCTTTATTTCCATAATAGTCAGTCTACTGTTTATCACATTGATGTCAAGTTTTGTCTCTTTGGCGATTAGATCAATATGTTGCGGTCCAGCTTTTAATAATTCAATAATTTTTTCATCATTATCATTGCTGTTTAATGACTTTTGACTGTCCGCTTCTATATCTATGTTAGCTAGATTTAATCCGCTAATAATGTCATTAGCCTCAGTTATAGGCTTAGCGCCAGACTTTAATAGATTGTTTGTACCAATAGAGCTGTCATTATAAATTGGTCCAGGAATAGCCATAACTTCCCGGTTTTCCTCTAAAGCATAGCGAGCTGTAATTAATGCGCCTGATTTTTCAGCTGCCTCAATTACTAAAGTAGCAAAACAAGTACCAGCGATTAAACGATTGCGGCGTGGAAAGTTGCTTTTGTGTGGTTCAGTCTTGGGCGGGAATTCAGACATAATTGCACCACCATTGTTAATGATTTTTTGTGCTAAATTTTTATTGGCTCGAGGATAAACTTGATCGACGCCGCAACCAAGCCAAGCGACAGTCGCTAAATTATTTTCTAGTGCCAGTTGATGCGCTAAAGTATCAATCCCCAATGCTAGACCACTAACTATTGTAATATTTGAAGCGGCTAATTCGCTAATTATTTTTTCAGTAGCATGTTGACCATAACTCGTTGCTTTGCGCGTGCCAACAATTGCGAGTGGTGCTAAAAATAATTTTTTATTTAATTCTCCTTGATAATAAATTAGTGGCGGCGGAGCATAAATTTCTCTTAACAATGGTGGATACAAAGAATCATCTAGTGTCAGTAGTTTAATACCCTCGTCTAAAATATTTTTTAGTAGTTCGTCCGGTTTAATTTTGGCGCGATGATCAAGTAACAAATTAACATTACTTTCTTTGACGCCGCTAGCAATTAAGTCTTTGCTATTTGCTTCCCAAGCTTTTTGCCAAGAACCAAAATAATTAAATAAAAACTTTAGCCGTCTAGGGCCAAAGTGTTCAAAGTGACTTAATGCTACTAAATACTCTATTCCCTCCATAGAATATAAATTAGGTTATTAATTTTTGTACACCCGCTTGGACTCGAACCAAGGACCCTCGAGGTATAAGCTCGATGCTCTAACCAGCTGAGCTACGGGTGCGAGTAGAATTTTATAATTTTGTAGTTTTTAATTTTTAGTTAATGCTTTAAATTTTTAATTTTTAAACTAAAAACTAAAACATTAAAAATTAATTATAAAATTATAAAATTAAAAATTATAAAATTGTTCTTGTGACCACTAGTGGACTCGAACCACTGACCTCTACAATGTCAATGTAGCGCTCTAACCAACTGAGCTAAGCGGTCTTAACTTAGACTAAGATACCATAAGCCTTATCTTTTTTCAAGATATTGTCTCGGAATTTATGATTCTAACAGTTTTATTTTGCCTTCAATAGATTTTATAAGGTTTTCGTTGGCTTCATTCAAAGGCATATTAAAAGAAACCAAGGCTGATGTTTTTGTGCCTTCGGCCATAAAAGGTTGCGCTAGATATAAGGCATCAATGTTTTTAACACTATGGATTATGGCTTTAACGGTCTTTACTTCGCTGTCAGTTTGTTCTGTTTCATAGCTTAGAACAATAACCTGAGCTTGAGGCATATTAACAATTAATTCTTCAATTACATCAGCTAAGTTTTCAGGCTTAGTTTCTGTCGTATTAAAGTCCTCAGCTTTTATAGTTGACCAAACAACTTTATTGTCGAGCGTGCTTTGTAGATTGGTTAAGACAAGTCCCCAGAGCTTTAGAACATTAAGTTGGCGTGAGCGATAAAGTGCATTAATAATTTCTTCCCGGCGTCCGTCACGGCTAATTAATTCTGAAGCAATGTTTAGGGTGCGCGGAGTTATGTTAGCTGTCTTAAAGCTTTTCGTCGCCGTGATTAAACCAGTCAATAAACAAGTAGCAATATCGCCATCAAGTTTAATATCTTTTTGTTCAAACAAGCTATAAAGTATTTCTGCAGTAGCAACTGCGTTAACATTAACTAAATTGATTTGCCCGTAGTTATCATTAGCTGCTTGGTTATCAATATTAATAACTGTAGTTTCAAAAAAGAATTCCGTATCATGATCATAGATTGAACCGAGTGATTCAAAGTCGGCTGTGGCTAAGCTAATAATTAAATCATATTTGAAGCCACTGGAATGAGATGAAATATCTTGATTTTTGAAAAAACCATCTTTAGGTGAAATAATAAAATCAAGTTTAGCTTCATCAACCTGATATTCAATCTGACTAACTTTAGCATTACTAATATTTAGAGAAATAATGAATTTTCTGAGGTTTTCTAAATCAGGTTTAATTAAAGAAAAGCCCGGTAAGAAAGAATAGCTAGAGCTTGCAGTTGGTTTTTCTGCCGCTACTTCTACTTCTTTATTATTCTTTCCAAGCCACAAACGAAGCGCCAAAGCAGAAGCCACGGCGTCGCCAGACCAATTGCGACCAAAGACGATTAGTATCCTTTTGGCCTTATCAATAGTTTCGAAAATTTGTTGTTCGTTTGTTTTCATGTAAAATTAAACCCTAGATCTGTAAAATCAATCTTTCAATCTACGGTAAATATGGGCTAGTGTCAAGGTAAATCAGTGCTTGACAATATTGCTTTTCATTATTATACTAGATTTTGATCTTAATTTTCTTTAATTATAGAGATTATTGACTCATGGTCCCATCGCCCTCCTTCGCTTTGCGAGCTACGGAAGGGCAAGTCTAAGATTAGCCAACCAAAGGTTGGTCGCCCTTCGGGCGAGACGCCAGGTTTTTCCGCCAAAGGCGGACCCGCCTCTGGCGGGCATCCTTAAATAATGGTTGTTAAAAATTTAATATATTTGGTCCCATCGTCTAACGGTTAGGACGCCAGGTTTTCATCCTGGTAATAGGGGTTCGATTCCCCTTGGGACTACTAGAAAATAAAAACAGACTTTTGAGTCTGTTTTTATTTTATGCAATGGCTCTCTTAAATAAAAAAGCAAACAACGGTTAAGTGGTCTGCTTTCATTTTCTAATAACTTTTGTTAATTTTCTTAAAAATTTACCTTGCCTATCGATTGTAGTAATTAATCTTAAAATAAATTCTTTAATTATTTCAATTTTGCTAATTTGAAAATAATTTTTTTCTTTTTTAAGATGTTCTACTATTATTTCCTCGGCAGCAACAGGTTTGTTTATTTTAAAAAATTTATTAAATATCATGGTCGCTCTTTTTAAGTGGACCTTTGACGTCATTAACCACAGTTCTTTATCCGCGGTATTAATTAATTCATTTTTTAAAAGCTTCAAAATCTTTTCAGCATTTGCAAAAGTGTCGATTGATTCTTCCTCTAATATTATTAAATCAATGTTTACACCTGGAGATTCTTTAATCATGAAATCTCTTATTGCTCTTGCTTCCGATAAATTATCTAAGCCAGCTGTTTTGCCGCCAGAGATTATAACCATGGTATCTTTGAACTGATTCATGATTATAACAGTGGCCGTAGCTATTATTTTACTTTCCTGACTTAGTTCAGGATACTCTTTCCAGTTCCTGCCTAGAACGATTATTATTTTTTGTTTCAACGTGCACCCTCTCTTTTTATTTTATATCGCAATATAACATCTTTTATTGCAAAAGTCAATGGCTAAATTGTGCTTCTAATCATATTGCTCAAAGGTACGATTTATTATATGATGTCAAAACATATTATTTATGAAAGCAGACAAAATTAGCCTAGAAAAAGCCAAACAAGATAAACTATTTTACTTTGTTGCCAACGCTGTTGTTTATAGAGAAAGCGATGGTCGTTGTCTTATCTTAAAGCGCTGTAATACCGAGAAAGTTCATCCCGGAAAATATTGTGTTCCTGGTGGTAAATTAGATTGGGATGACTTAGATATAAGCAAGCCTACTAGAATGAATGGTGATGTTTTTGATTTTGAAAATGCTTTAGAAAACTTGTTAATTCGCGAAATAAAGGAAGAATGTAATCTAGAAGTAGCTGGTCAGCTAAAGTATATTAATAGTGTCGCTTACATTCGGCCCGACGGTGTTCCTGTTATGATGATTAAATTAACGCTTTGTTATAAAAGTGGTGAAGTAAAAATTGAAGAAGGCGCCTTTGATGATTATGCCTGGGTTAATGAAGAGGAAATAAAAGAATATGAATGCATCAATGGAATAAGAGAAGAGGTCACTCAAGCAATTTCTTTTTATAAAAAGTAAAAAATATTATGAAGTTAAATGAGTATCAAAAAAAAGCAGCGCTGACTGCGAAGTATCCAACGATTTCAAAGCGTTATGTTTATCCAGCGCTTGGCTTAGCCGGAGAATCTGGCGAAGTGCTTGATTTGGTAAAAAAGATTTTTCGTAATCATAAAGGCAAGATTACGCCTGAATATAGAAAGGCCTTAAAAGATGAATTAGGCGATGTGCTTTGGTATGTTGCTATGTTGTCGAGAGACTTTAATTTTGATCTAGAAGATGTTGCTAAATTAAATCTTAAAAAGCTTGATGAGCGTTTAAAAAAAGGTACCTTACATAAGGACAGTAAATACCGTAAATAAAAATATATGACATACGATTATGATTTAATTATTATTGGTTCTGGTGCAGCTGGTTTGACAGCCTCAATTTATGCTTCACGCTATAAGATGAAGAATTTATTAATTGGCGACATTTTAGGTGGTACTACAACCGAAGCTCACAAAATTCATAACTGGCCAGGTGATCCTGGAATTACTGGTTTTGAACTAACCAATAAAATGTCAGCCCATGTTAAAGAATTGGGGGCTGAGATAATGGGCGATACAGTTGTTGAAGTTGCCAAGCAAGATAATGGCTTCTTGATTAAAACTAAAAGTGGTAAGTCTTTGAGTGCTAAAAAAGTTTTATTCACTTCTGGTACAAAGCATCGTCATCTTGGTGTAGCACGTGAAAATGATTTACTAGGCAAAGGGGTTGGTTACTGCGCAACTTGTGATGGGCTATTTTATCAAGGACGCCGCGTCGCCATGGTTGGTGGCGGTAACTCTGTAATTTCTGCTGCTTTGTATTTAGCTGATGTGGCTGAAAAAGTTTTTGTAATAGTTCGTGGGGAAGCTTTAAAGGGTGAGCCACTTTGGCGTGAAGAATTAGCTAAGCGTCCTAATGTTACTATTATTAATAATACCAATGTCGTTAATTTAGTTGGTCAAGAAAAGCTTGAAGCCTTAGAGCTTGATAAAGAATATAATGGCTCTAATGTCTTAGCCGTTGATGGAATGTTTGTAGAAATTGGTTTAGTACCACAAACTGAATTATTTAAAGTCATGGGCGGAGAAACTGATGCGCTTGGTTATATTTTAGTTAAAGCTGATATGTCGACTAATATTCCTGGTGTTTATGCGGCTGGTGATTCAACTAACGCTTCAAATAATTTTCATCAAATTGTAACAGCTTGCGGCGAAGGTGCTGTGGCCGCTGATGCAATTTATAAATCATTGAGCGTTTCACAATAGTTAAAACTGTTTTTATAAATACAAAAGCCGGTTCCTGAGAATCGGCTTTTTTGTTTATTGTTCAAGACTTGATGCTATTCAGCTTCTCTATAACCATGTATGTATTTTTCACCTTTTATAAACAACTCTGGCGTTTCAAATACGACATATATTTCTGTTCCTGATTCACTCATAACAGCGAAATATTCCCGAATTGTGTCTGTTGAAAAAGTACAGGCCTCTTCCCAGCAACCAATACATTCATAATGTTTATTAATAGTGGCATGCTTAGGCCATTGTTTAACTTGCTTTGAGGTCCACAGTTTTTTTAAAAGAAATATTATAAAGAGCACGAGTGCTACAACAACTATTGTATTCACCATAACTTATTTCTCCTTCCAAGAGTTGATTTTTATTTTAAGGTTTTTATTTAATTCAAGAGATTACAATAAAGGTGTTAATATGTCAAGATTGTAGTAAAATATATATCATAAAATATATGCTATAATAGATTACATATGATTCTACGAGATTATTTCAAAATAGCGATTGATAGGCATGCTAGCGACCTACATTTAGTAGCTGGAGCATTGCCTTCTTTACGTATCGACGGTAAGTTAGAAGCCATTGCTGGCGAAGAGGTGATTGATAATGCGTTCATGATTAATGAATTAAAACAAGTCATTAGCGAAGAGCTCTGGAAAAAGTTTGACGCCAAGAGAGAATTGGATTTTTCTCATGAATTTTTTGGTAAACGTTTTCGTATTAACCTTCACTATCAACGCGATCAAGTTGCCTTAACAACACGTTTGATTTCTGAAATGTCACCTGATCCTGATTGGCTAGGCTTTAATGACACAATTTATAATCTTGCTAATTTAAGAGATGGTTTAGTTTTAGTAACCGGTCCGTCTGGCTCTGGTAAGTCAACGACTTTAGCGGCCATGATTAATATTATTAATAAGTCACGCGGTTCACATATTATTACAATTGAAGATCCAATTGAATATGTTTTTGAAAATGATAAAAGTTTAATTGAGCAACGTGAAATTGGAACCGACACTTTAAGTTTTGCTGATGCGCTTAAATATTCTTTGCGCCAAGATCCAAACATTATCATGGTTGGAGAAATGAGAGACTTGGAAACTATGGCAGCAGCTTTAACCGCAGCCGAAACTGGTCACTTAGTTTTATCAACTCTACACACAGCCTCAGCGGCTGATAGTATTTCTAGAATTGTTGACTCTTTCCCGCCACATCAGCAAGCTCAGGTTTTAAATCAGCTTTCTACTTGTTTGAAAGCTATTATTACTCAGCAACTTATTCCTCGCTCAACCGGAGGTTTAGTTGCGGCTAGGGAAATTTTAATAAATAATGCTGCCGTGGCTAGTCTTATTCGTCGTAATCAAGTTACTCAGATTATGTCGATTATCCAAACTAGTGCGCGTGAAGGCATGATTCCAATGAACAAAGCAATTGATCAACTCACTGAAAGAGGTATTGTCTCTTATGAAACTTCCGAAGGAAGAAAGAGGAATATGGAGACGCAAGCGGCTTATTATTAGTCCTACGCTAAAGCTTCGGACTATAAATAATTATTTTGTTTTAGATAAATAATATAAATTAAAAGATGTTATGCGATTAGAAAGATGGCAAGAAATTGTTGAACAAATAAAAAACTCTTTTGATGTAGAGGATTCAGGTATTATTGAAGATGATGAGAATGGTGGAACTAAAACCGAGTACATTGAGTTTAATGGCCCTTTGGGTCATTTGCGTTTAGAGTATTCTACTCATCCGCTTATATTGCAAACTAATACTAAATATCATAAACGAATTGGATCAGAAACCTCGATTGATTATGTTTATAGTCCAACTGAAACCACAAGCTCTTTAGATGTTTTTCGTTGGGATGATGAACTTAATGATTGGCGAGTCTTTGATTCTAAAGCTTTTTCTTAATCTAAAATATGAAAACAAAAATAATTATTGCTTCAGTTATTGTTTTGGCTATTGCGGCAGGCGCGTTTTACTTTTTTTACAATAAGCCGGCAAATAAGATAAACCCTAATCCCGGCGCTAGTTCAGGAATCGATCAATTAAAAGCTAGTTTAGATGGACAGAAAGAATTAAAGAAGTTTTCTTCAGCCGAAGAAATTAAAAACTTTTTTGCTAGTCGACCAGTCAGTCAATCTAGTGGTTCTGCTCGTGATACTGGGCTTGGCTTATGGGGAGATTCAACTGCTAAGTTATCTGCTCCGACTGAAGCTTCTGGTTTAGGCGCAGGACCAGCTAATAATTTTTCCACAACTAACGTGCAGGTCGCCGGAGTTGATGAATCTGACCTTGTAAAAACTGATGGCAACTATGTTTATTCAATAAATAATAATGTAGTTTCAATTATTAAAGCTGTACCAGCTGCTGATGCTTCGCTAGTGACGACAATCAAGCTTGATGGTCAGGGACAGGAAATATATATTAACAAAAACCGCTTAGTTGTTTTTGGTTATGATCAATCAGTTGATAATGACGCTTCGATGAGAATTTATTTTAGACAAAATTCCTATGTCTTTTTATCGTTTTATGATATCAGCGATCAAGCCAATCCAAAACTTTTGAAAAATTTAAAATTTGAAGGTTCTTATACTGCCTCTAGACTAATTGATAATAAACTTTACTTTATAAGTACGACTTACAATTTTTATCCTGGTGGTGATTTTGTTTTGCCTAAGGTTTTAGCTGACGGAAAAATGATTTCAAGCGAAAAGAGTTCTAACGTTTATAGTTATCCAGAAGTATATTATGTTGACTCTAACTCAGCTTACAATGCTAGTACGGTTTCACTAATATCTTTAGACGAACTTGATAAGCCATTAGTTTCTCAGGTTTATATGATGCCGGCTGGCGAAAGTATTTACGCTTCAGCTGGTAATCTATATTTAACTTACACAAAATATTTAAGCGACTACCAACTAAGAATGTCGGTTGCTCGTGATTTCTTATTCGATAAATTATCACAAGAGGATCAAGCAAGAATTACTGCGATTGCCAATATTGATTCAGCAATTTTGTCCGACGATGAAAAAGCTATGAAAGTAAATCAGGTGATTGATAATTTCTTAGCACGCTTAGAAGTTGGTGCAAGAGATACTTTGATTAAACAACTTGATGATGAGTTTGCTCAGCGCTATAAAGATGTTTATAAAGAATTAGAGAAAACCGTAATTCATAAAATTAGCTTAGATAACGGTAGTCTAACTTATAAAGGGTCGGCTGAAGTTTCCGGACGAGTGCTTAATCAGTTTTCGATGGATGAGTATAAGGGTTATTTCCGTGTAGCTACAACTCGTAGCCAGTCTTGGATGATGCCCTTAGCTGCTTCATTTAGGAAGATGCCTGCTCCAGAACAAACCCAAGAATTATATAATAATGTTTATACGCTTGATGATCAGCTAGCTTTAGCTGGTACAATCGAAAATTTAGCACCAGGTGAGAGAATTTATTCAGTTCGTTTTTTGGGGGATCGCGGCTATGTTGTTACTTTTAAACAAACCGATCCTTTGTTCGTTCTTGACCTTAAAAATCCAGCTCAACCAATCGTCGCTGGTCAGCTCAAGATTCCTGGATTCTCAAGTTATTTACATCCTTATAAAGAAAATATGCTGATTGGTGTTGGTAAAGAGGCAACTGACAATGGCGTTCAAGGAGTTGATGTTCGGGGAATAAAGTTAAGTTTATTTGATGTAACTGATATGACTAATCCTAAAGAAGTCACCAGCTTAGGTTTGGGTGGAAGAGGTAGTGATACAGCGGTGTTATTTGATCATAAAGCTTTTCTATTTATTCCTGATAAAGACCTAGTTGCGATTCCAATGTCTTTGACAAAGGCAGACTCCAGTAACTACGCGCCAGAGTTTCAAGGTTTAGGTGTCTTTAAGATTGAAGCTGATAAAATAACAGAATTGGGTCGCATTGCCCATCCTTTATCTGAAGCTCAGAAAGCCTCAGGTTATACAGGGTCAGAAATGATTTCTCGAAGTTTGTATATTGGTGACTATCTTTACACTCTATCACCAACAATGTTTGGCGTTCATCAACTGGTTGATTTAAAAAATATTAAAACAATTAACTTGCCGACTTTGGATGCTCCAATTCAAGGAACTCCAGTCCCAATTTTATATGAAAAACCTCTCGTCAAATAACAAAAGTATATATTTGCCAATTATTTTATTATTAGTTATCTTGATCGTCGCCGGAGTTTTATTTTTTGTAAAGAAAACAAATAATCAAACGCCAACTAATAATAAAAATTTAATTACTAATGATAAAAAAGAGCCTGTCTTTGATAGTAATAAATATAAAACATTAGTGCGGGGTCTTTTTGCACGTTTGTCGCCAGCTAACCCAGCCGATGCTCAGCAAGTTAAAAAAGAATTATTAGATATAACTGTTTCTAAAGAATTTAAAGAGGTTCATTTTGAGCTTGTTATGGCAAGCGCGTCTTTAGAAGATTATTCTTTGTCACGTGATGAAAAATCATTAACAAAAGCCAAAACTATTTTAGACAAACTAAAGAAGGATTACACTTGGTTATCTGATAAGTCACTATAATAAACTATGAATTCTCGAATTGCTTTTTTACCAATCGCAGCTTTGGCTAATTTAGGCCTTTTTATTTGGTGGTATTCTAGAACCAACGATTTTTTATATATAACCATAGCATTAGTTGTAATAAACTTAATCTTAGCCTTATGGCTTAATAGTTCCCGCCGTGATTGGTGGAGCTTTTCTTTGTTGCCTTTGATTTTTACCTTCAGCGCACTAGCTTATTCTTTGGTTATTAGTAGCCCTAGTGTCGTTATAAGTATTATTACTTTTACTTTTGTAGTGTTGGTAATTTATTGGCGCCTAGTTTATATTTATGCCTTTAAACATCCCGCTTATCATCCTTTTAGTTTAGAGCGTTTCTTTTACTATTTAAGTTTTATTTCAATTTTTTTCTTTACTGCTGCTGCATACGGAATTAAAACTTTTCTTGATATACCTCTTTGGCAGCTAGCTAGCGTTTTTCTATTGTTTGAATTAATTTTGATTTATCTGTGGTCATGGATTAATAAACTTGACTGGAGCGCTGCTTGGCCATATAGCGTAGCTCTGTTATTTATGGTTTTAGAGTTGTTCTTCGTCATGACCTTGTTGCCTTTGAATTTTAATATCAGTGGTTTCATTGTTGCCTCTGCTTGGCATGGCATGTCCTTCTTGGCGACTGAAAATATTGGAACCAGGTTAAACTTTAAACGCGGTCGCGTGCTTATTAGTCTTATAATAATTATCTGGCTTGCCGTTTTAATTACGGCTCGCTGGTTTTAAAAAATTTATGAAGTTAACTGAATCTTTAAAATTTTGGCTTGTTTTCTCCTTTGTTTTAATAGCTGCTTTATTAGGAGGAATTTTAGGTAACTGGGTTTTTATTTATATGCTTGATAAGTATTATGGCATACCGGGCGGTAATTATTTGGCGAACTCAAGTTCTCAGTCAGTTATCGTTCGTGAAACTAAAAAAACGATAGTAGAACAAGATAGCAAAATTTCTCAGTCTGTTTCCTTGGCTGATAAGAGGATGGTAAAGATTTTTAAAAAACAAACAAATAGTATTTATCAACCAAAGGATGCTGTTGCTACGGCAACGATAATGACTAGCGATGGTTGGTTGATGATGGCCAATAGTTTAACTCCTTCAAAAAATAATACCTGGGAAGATTATGAGGCTATGACAGCTGACCGTAAGGCCTATGTTATTGAGACTATAAAGTCAGATCCAATTAGCAAAATTTCATTTGTTCATTTGGTAGATGCAAAAAATTTGTCAGTTAATAGTCTAATTTCTAGTCAGGACCTATCAACTGGCCAAACTTTAGTAGCTATTGGTTTTGACGGTTCGGTTGAGATTAGTCGTTTATCACGTGATATTTCGACCCTATATTCAAGTGATACATTGTTCACCAAGTTGGTCGTATCGAATTTTAGTGGACACGGTGCTTATTTATTTGATGCCAATGGGCAGCTAGCTGGTCTTAGTTACAATGGGGCTATTTTGGCCATGAATGGCATACAGAAAACTTTAGAAAAGCTTTTAACCGAAGGTAAAATAGTTTATGCACGCCTTGGTGTTAATTACCTGGATTTAGCAAAAGTTTTAGATAAGGAAGCTAGGGTTGGGGCATTAATTACCACAATTGATAAAGATAATTTAGGAATTATTCCAGGTTCTCCGGCCGAGAAAAGCGGTCTTAAATTAGGTGACATAATTGCCGCCTTAGATGATACACCAATCAATGAATTTAATAGTTTGACTTTATTGATGCAAGATTACGCCCCTGGTGATACAGTTAATCTAACTGTTCGTCGTGGCGCAGAAAATAAAAAAATATCAGTTAAGCTCGATGAGATTACAGTGAAATAGTTTTTTATGAAAATCTTTTCAGTTCAAGATAACTTAAAAAAAATAGCAGGTAAAAAAGTCTTACTAAGGCTTGATCTTAATGTACCTCAAGCTAAAGGTAAGATTACTAACGAGTATAAATTGCGTTGTGCCTTGCCGACGATTAAGTTATTACGCAGTCTCGGCTGTTCCGTAATAATCATTACTCATTTAGCTGAGCCAAAATTACCTTTAAGCAAACCAGAACAGAAAAGTTTCTCAGTTGAGCCTTTGGCTAAATGGTTGGCTAAAAAATTAAATATTTCTATTAAGGTATTAGGTATGAATTGGTCAGCTATTAATTTGGCTGTAAAAAAAATGTCTGACAGCGAAGTAGTCATGTTTGAAAATATTAGACTGTTTAAAGGAGAAATAGATAATAGTGAAGTTCTAGCTCGTCAGCTGGCTAGCTTAGCTCAAGTCTATATTAATGATGCCTTTGCTGTGTCTCATCGCAGTCATACTTCGGTTGACGCTATAAAAAAGTATTTACCATCTTTTGCTGGTCCGCTTTTAAGTGTTGAAGTAAATAATTTAGAAAAAGCTAGAACTGGTAAGAAGCCGTTTGTTTTAATCATGGGTGGTGCTAAGCTTTCAACTAAGTTACCTTTGCTTAAAAAATTAGCGCCCAGTGCTTCGGTAGTTTTAACTGGCGGGGGAATTGCTAACACAATTTTTAAAGCTACTGGTTTAGAAATCGGAAAATCTTTGTTTGACAAAGAAGGTGCAGCAGTCTATAGTCGAGCTAAACTAGCCAATGTTATTGCACCAATTGATGTAGCAGTTTTAGCTAATAATAAACGCTTAGAAAAAAATCTTAAAGACATTAAGCCAAGTGATAACATACTAGATATTGGTCCAAAAACTATTAAGCTGTATGCTAAATATATAGCTAAAGCTAAAACAGTTATTTGGAATGGGCCAATGGGCTTATTTGAAAAAAAGGCCTTTGCAAAAGGT
Source organism: Candidatus Falkowbacteria bacterium (assembly GCA_026396835.1). Lineage (NCBI taxonomy): Bacteria > Candidatus Falkowiibacteriota > Candidatus Falkowiibacteriota bacterium. The sequence continues at coordinate 45,415 of JAPLWA010000003.1, read as the reverse complement.
AATCAGCAAATTGCAGCTTTAGTTTCTAAGGCTACTAAAAATAAATCTTTCACTTTAATTGGTGGAGGGGAGACCGTCGCCGCTCTTAGCACCAAAAATAAATTTAGTTGGATTTCAACTGGCGGTGGCGCTAGCTTGGCTTATCTTGAAGGAAAATCTTTACCTGGTTTAAGCAAGCTTATTAGATTTTAATTATGACAACTGTAAATAAAAATACGCGACCTAAACCGGTCGCTCTTATAATGCTCGAGGGCTGGGGTGTTGCTCCAGAAAGTACGGGTAATAAATTAATTGGTTCAGCGCCATATTTTAGTCATGTGATTGAGCATTATCCGGTTAGCGTCTTGAATGCCTCTGGAGAAGAAATTGGTTTACCTTTGGGCAAGGCTGGAAGTGGCGAAATTGGTCATACGGTAATAGGGTCAGGTCGCTTGTTTTATGATGCTCGATATCAGATTGATAAAAAAATTGATGAAAACTTATTTTCTAGTGGTGAGGGTTTTGGTGAATTGGTTGATTTTGCTAAAGCTGGTAAGACATTTCATTTGATTGGCTTGCTTTCAAGTTCAGAAAAAGAAGCTTCAATTAAGCACTTAGAAAACATAATAATTTATTTAGAGTCTAAGTCTGTAGGTAAAATTTATGTTCATTGCATTCTTGATGGACGAGAAACTAATAAAAATTCTGGGCAGAAGTTAGTTGAAGAATTTTCCGAATTTTTAGCTGAGCATAAAGCTTGCCAATTAGTCTCTTTGGTTGGGCGGCTTTATGGTTTGGATGAAAAAAATAACATCTCTCGTAGTGCTAAAGCATTTCAGCTATTTTCTTTTGGAGAGGGGAATGTGTTTTCTTCAGCTAACGAAGCCTTTGATCAAATTTATGATAAAAAAATATTTGATGAAGAATTTCCTCCGGTAACAATTCGAGAAGAATCAGTTAATCCAACTAAGATAAATTCATCTGACGTGGTTATTTTTTGGAATCATTCAGGACAAGGCATTCGTCAACTAGCTAATTATTTCACTTCTAATTTAACTGAGGTAAAAACTTTTACTTTAGTCGATTATAATCTAGATACTGAAGTTTCAGTTCTATTTCCTAAACCAGCTTTAAGTGATTCTTTGGGTAAGATATTTTCTAATAATAATTTACGTCAGCTAAGATTATCAGAAAGCGCGGGCTTCCCTAATGTTACAACGGCTTTTGATTATTACTCGACTGAGTTCTCTGACAAAGTTGATAAGAAACTAATTCCAGCGTCAGCTAATGTTCCCTTGGTCGAAAATATAATTGAGACAATCAAAGAGACCAGACGCCAATTTAACGAAGCGGTTCAGAAATCAGTTTATGATTTAATTGTCGTTACCTTCTCACAAATTGATTTAATGGCTCATAATCAAGAGCGGGATGATCTATCTTTAGTTGTTAAGTCTTTTGATGATAATATTAAGTCAATGATTGAAGCGGTTGAGCTTTCTGGTGGTGTTGCAGTTATTGTCGGAACTCACGGCTTTGCCGAACAAACAATTGATCCGGCCGTTGATAAAGAGGTTTTTTATCATTCGCTTAACCCAGTACCCTGCTATTTAATAGGTAAGCAATTTGAAGGCTATAATCTTGGCTGGCCAGAAGCAGTTGGTGGTGATTTAAGTCTTCTAAAGCCAATTGGTTCTTTAGTTGATATTGCTCCAACAATCTTGACTTTAGCTAATTTGCCAGTTCCTAAAGAAATGGTTGGAAAAAGTTTAATATAATAACATGTCTCGTAATCCCTTCAGTCGTTTTTTTAATTCGTCTCCCGGAGCAAGCGTTGCTTCGGCTGCTTTTGTTATCGGTTTAATGTCGATTGCCAGCAGATTCTTAGGAATTTTTAGAGATCGTATTTTAGCTTCTTCGTTTGGTGCAAGTCAGACTCTGGATATTTATTATGCGGCTTTTCGTTTGCCTGATTTAGTTTTTAACTTGTTGGTTTTAGGGGCACTATCGGCTGGTTTTATTCCGGTCTTTGCTCGATTAATAAAAGACAATAAAGATCATGAAGTTGCCTGGAAGTTAGCTTCGAATATTTTAAATACTCTTACGGTCGGATTGTTGGTTGTTTGTGGCGTGGCGGTTTTGATTGCACCATGGCTAGTTAATGTTATTGCGCCAGGTTTTCCAATTGAAGCTCGTTCAACTATTGTGACTTTAACAAGAATAATGTTCTTGTCACCAATCTTTCTTGGTCTATCAAGTATTGCTGGCGGAATGTTGCAATCGTTTAGTAAATTTTTTGTTTATTCGCTCTCACCAATTTTATATAACATCGGGATTATTTGTGGTGCTTTATTTTTAGTTCCATATTTTGGCATCATGGGCTTAGCTTGGGGTGTGGTCATTGGATCTTTCTGTCACTTCTTAGTTCAGCTGCCAGCTTTATTCCAGCTCGGTTTTAGATATCACTTTTTTATTGATTGGAAAGATAAATCAATGCGAGCAATTTACAGAATGATGACAGCTCGTACTTTAGGTTTAGCTATTACCCAAATAAATTTAACTGTTATAACAATTATTGCCTCTGGCTTACCAGCCGGATCTTTAAGTGTCTTTAACTTGGCAAATAATCTACAATCTTTCCCGGTTAGTATTTTTGGAATTTCATTTGCGATTGCAGTATTTCCGTTGCTATCAGCCACAACAACTGATAAAGATTTTACTGATCGCTTTTCTAGGACCTTTAGACAGATTATGTTTTTTATTGTTCCGGCGACGGTCGCCTTTATTGTTTTGCGAGCTCAGATTGTGCGTGTTATTCTTGGTAGCGGTCAATTCAACTGGCATGACACTACTTTAACAATTGATACTTTAGGTTTCTTTGTTTTGTCTTTATTTGCACAAGCCACAATTCCTTTGTTAACCAGAGGATTTTACGCGCGACATGATTCAAAAACACCTTTCTTTATTGGCTTGTTCTCAGACGCTATGAACGTCTTCTTAGCCTTATGGTTAATTAAAATTTTGGGTGTTGCGGGGCTAGCCTTATCATTTTCGCTCAGCGTAATTTTAAACTTCTTACTTCTGTTTTTCGTTCTACATCATCGTTTAGGTTCTTTGGACGACAAGAAAATTGTTGTTTCAATTGCTAAGTTCTCAGCCGCCGCCCTTGCTATGGGTTTGAGCGTACAGGCTATGAAATTACTAGTTTGGCCATATGTTGATATGACTAAGTTGTGGGGTGTCTTATCTCAGGGTGCTTTAGCTGGCTTGTTTGGCTTAGTTGTCTACTTGGCTGTCTGCTCATTATTAAAGAGTGAAGAATTCTTTGAACTTTGGGCGGCGACTAAAGTTAGAATTCTTGATTCAATTAAGAAGGTAAAGAATGATGACCAAGGTGAAGTAAGAGGAATATAGTAACAATTTCATCCCCGCTTTCGCGGGGACCTAAATTTCAAATTTCAAATTATGATAGATTCAAGTAAATATTGTACGATGTATATCGTTCGTCACGGTGAAACAGAATGGAATGTTAAGCAGATTATGATGGGACATAAAGATTCACCTTTAACTGCTAACGGTATAGTTCAAGCACATAAGCTAAAAGAAAATTTTAAAGACATTAAATTTGACGCAGTATTTTCATCAGATTCATCGCGCGCTAAAACTACAGCGGCGATTATTATTTTAGAAAAAAATTTAGCTATTAAAACTACTGAGCTTTTAAGAGAAAAAGCTTATGGTGCTTTTGAAGGTGGTCTGGTTAAGGATTATACAGCTGCCTTAAAAGAAGCTTTAGGTAAAAAAGAAAATTTATCTGACGAAGAAAGATTTAATAATAAGACCGGCACCGGTGACGAGAGTGAGGCAGAGACAACGACAAGATTTGTCACTCACTTACGTGAAATTGCCGCAGCTTATGTTGGTAAAAAGGTTCTAGTTGTAAGTCATGGTGGATGTATAAGAATGTTTTTGATGCATTTAGGATTTGCAACACGTCAGGAATTGGTTGGGGCAGTTAAGAATACGGCCTATGTAAAAGTTCTAACTGACGGAATAGACTTTTTTATCGAAGAAACTGTTGGAATAAATAAGAACAAAATTTAAGTTTCAACATTAAAATTATCTAATTTTTGTTTTATGAAATCGGATCAAATAAAAAAATTAATGAAGTTGACGCAATCTGAGGCAGAGAAGGCAATAAAAAGTGGTAATGCTCCATTTGGCACAGTGGCTATAAATAAGCGGGGTGAAATAATTGTTCAATCTCATAATACAGTGAATTCCGACATGGACCCGACTGCGCATGCTGAAATTAATCTATTGAGAAAATTGGCAAAAAAGTTAAAAATAGTAAAGTTCAAAAATATATTTGTTTTTATTAATTCAGAACCTTGTTCAATGTGTGCCTCTGCTTTAATTAGGTCGGGCATTAGAGATATATATTATGGTTCAGAACAGGAAGATGCTCAGGTATTAAAAATTCCACTGAGTTTAATTGCAAAAAAATCTAAAGTTAAAATAAATATTACTAAAGGACTATTCAAGGACGAGTGCTTAAAGCAAATAAAGCATGGTAGGGCTGCTATAAAATTATAAAATTTAATTCGATGTCTAGTTTAAAATTTCAAAGAAAAATAGAAAATTTTATTTGCGAGCAATGCGGTAAAAAAGTAATTGGTAATGGTTACACTAACCACTGTCCTTATTGTTTGTGGGCTAAACATGTTGATAATAATCCAGGGGACAGGGCAGCGACTTGTCAGGGCCTGATGGAGCCAATTGGTTTAATAATAAGTTCCAAGGATCAAATAATCGTTCATCGCTGCGTCATTTGCTCTAAAATCATTAAAAACAAGGTGTCTAAAGATGATAATCAGGAGCTTATTATTGAGCTTTCTAAGAAAATTTTGCCTAATATTAAGTAAAAATACTCAAAAAGCTTTAAAAAATGCTCTTGACTAAGCACGGTTCTACTCGTATAATATGGTATGCCTTGTCTTGAGATAAGCGCCGGATAAGCAGACGATCGCTGTATCAAAAAATTGGTATAGAGGAAAGTCCGGACTCCGGAATAAAGGCAGTGGGTAATGCCCACCAGAAGTAATTCTAGGGAAAGTGCCACAGAGACAATACTACCCCGTAGAGCGCAAGCTTTTACGGGGGAAAGGTGAAAAGTTAGCCAAGGTTAATTAAATAGCTATGGCTTTCGATCCTTGGTGACAAGGAAAGCGCGGTAAACCCTGCCTGGAGCAAGAGCAAACCTTCCTTAACAAAATTGAGGAAGAGGAACGTAGCTCGCTAGAATCCATAAGTAATTGTGGATCAAGATAGATGGTCGTCGTTCCGTACAATTACGGAATACAGGATCCGGCTTATAGCTTATCCGGTGTTTATTTCACGACAAGGTCTTATATTTTTTTATGAAAAAATCAGAATTATTTTTTTCAGTCATATTAATTCCTATTGATTTTATAATGGTAGTCTTAGCTGGGCTATCAGCTTATTATGTTCGTTTCTCGGAATTAACTACTGAGATTAGGCCAGTAATTTTTTCTTTACCAGCTATCGAATATTTTCAAATTTTATTAGCCATTGCAGCTGTGTGGTTAGTTGTTTTTAGTTTTGCTGGTTTATATAATTTACGCGAACTAGGCAGCCTTAAGTCAGAACTAAAAAAAGTTGTATTAGGTTGTTCTCTAGGTTTAGTCTCGGTTGTGATTTTTATTTTCTTTTATCGTGAATTATTCTCTTCACGTTTTATTGTTTTGGCAGGTTGGGGATTTTCTATAATTTATGTAGCAATTGGTCGAATCATTATTACTTATGTTCGACGCTTTTTTTATAAATACGGCGTTGGTATTCATAAGGTAGTTATGATTGGCGCTGGTCAAACCGCCGATCGTTTAGTTAAGGAATTTGCCAGTCGAAGTTGGCTAGGCTTTTTAGTAGTTAAGCGTTTTGATGATTTTAGTTCTGAGGCTGCGAAAGAACTGGAAGAGTTTATGTTAAGCAAAGAAGTTGATGAAGTAGTTCAGGCTGATCCAAATCTATCAAAGAGTGATCGTTTGCGCTTGTACGACTTTGCTGATGAACATCATTTAACTTTTAAATATGCAGCTGACTTATTAGAAACAAAAGTTTTGCGCGTTGAAGTTGATGAGTTAGCCGGTTTGCCGATTGTTGAAGTTAAGAAAACTCCACTTGATGGTTGGGGTAGAGTAGCCAAAAGAATTATTGATATTGTTGGTTCACTAATTTTGATTATAATTACTAGTCCGATAATGCTTTTAGTGGTTATTGCCATTAAACTTGATTCCCGTGGACCTATTCTTTTCTCTCGTTTAGATGATGGTTCTTGGCTTTATCGTATTGGTCAGGGCGGTAAAAAAATACGCTATTTCAAGTTTCGCTCCATGATGGATCGCGTTGATAGCATGCGTTATAATGAATTGGCCGATAAAAATATTCGCGCTGATGGTCCAATGGTTAAAATTAAAGATGACCCAAGAGTTACTAGAGTCGGTAAGTTTATTCGACGTTTTAGCTTTGATGAATTACCAGAATTATTTTTGGTTTTAAGAGGCTCAATGAGTTTAGTTGGACCACGTCCACATTTACCAGAAGAGGTTGCGAAATACGAAAGTCGTCATAAAAAAGTTATGACCATTAAGCCAGGTATTACAGGACTAGCCCAGGTTTCTGGTCGATCAGATTTAACTTTTGAAGATGAAGTTAGACTAGATATTTATTATATTGAGAACTGGTCACTGATTTCAGATATTATTATCTTATTAAAAACTCCCTTGGCCGTTTTTAGGCCTCGACAAGCTGAATAAATATGAAAGTAGCTTTAATCCATGATCACTTAGCTCAGGACGGCGGCGCCGAAAAAGTTTTGCGCGTGTTCGCTGATATGTTTCCTGATGCACCAATTTATACTTTGTTGGCCGAAAAAGAAGTTGCTAAAAATTTTGGCGACCGTTTGCGTACTTCAATCATTCAGCATTTACCGGGCGGCGTAAAACATTATCAATGGTACATGCCGTTCATGCCTATGGCGGTAGAATTTTTTGATTTAAGTAATTACGATGTTGTTTTGTCAGACGCTAGCGCCTTTGCTAAAGGCGCTATTACCAGTACTGATACTCTACATATTTGCTATTGCCATACACCAACTCGCTATATTTGGGATTATACTCATAAGTATATTGAAGAGCTGCACCACAATAAGTATTTAAAAAAAGTTATTTCTTTAATTTTAAATTATATTCGTTTGTGGGATAGACAAGCGGCTGATCGCGTTGATTCTTTTATTGCCAATTCTAAAACTGTACAGCGAAGAATTTCTAAATATTATCGTCGAAATTCAACCGTAATTTATCCGCCAGTTGAAGTTGAATCTTTCCAGGTAGCCGATACAATTGGTGAATATTTTTTGATTGGTGGACGCTTAGCGCCATATAAGAGAGTTGACATTGTAGTTGAAGCCTTTGTTAAACTAGGTTTGCCATTAAAAATCTTCGGCGACGGTGTTGATTTGAATCGTCTACGCCGTATTGCTGCCGGAGCGCCAAATATTGAGTTTTTAGGTAGAGTTGATGAGCGCCGCAAAGCCGAGCTATATCGTCGCTGCAGGGCCTTTATTAACCCCCAGGAAGAAGATTTTGGTATTACTGTAGTCGAAGCCATGGCCGCTGGCCGCCCGGTTATTGCTTATAATCGCGGTGGTGCAACCGAGACTGTTATTGAGGGTAAAACTGGATTATTTTTTAATGAACAAACTGCCGAGTCTTTAATGGCGGTCGTTAAGCATTTTGCTGAAATGACTTTTGAGCCAGCCCTTATTCGCCAACACGCCGAACTTTTTTCAACTAAACGTTTTAAGTCCGAAATAGAAAATTACATCGCCAGTGAATATAAGCGTTTCAAGGACGGCAATGAAAATCTTAATTGATATTCGTCCTTTAATGGATGAAAAATACAGCGGCGTTTCCGAATATGTTATTCGGTTATTGTCCGCTCTTTTTGAAATTGATAAAACTAATCAATATATTTTGTTTTGCAATGCTTTACATGATGTGGCTAAACGCTTACCTAAGTTTGATCAGCCTAATGTTAAATTAGTTGTAACCCATATTCCTAATAAGGTTTTTAATTATCTTTATCTCTGGCCTTTTGCACGCCCTTTATTTGATAAGCTAGTCAAAGAAAAAATCGATATATTTTTCATGCCGCATTTACAGTTTGCTGCTGTGTCATCTGACGTTAAAAGTGTTTTAACAATTCATGACTTATCATTTTTAATTAATAAGCACTGGTTTTCTTGGCGCAAAAATGTTTGGCACTGGTTTATTAATGTAAAAGAATTAACTCATCGTTTTGATCAAATAGTTGCCGTATCAAACAATACTAAACAAGACTTAATTGATATTTGCAAAATTGAGCCAAGTAAAATTACAGTGATTCATTCTGGGATTGATAATTCTTTTAAGCCTATTCATGAAGCCGACACTCAATTGCAAGCTGTTAAAACTAAATATAATTTATCTAGCCCATTTATTCTTTTCTTAGCCACCTTAGAGCCACGAAAAAATATCGAAGGCTTGGTTAAAGCTTTTGAGATTTTGAAAGCTAGTGGTCGCTATCAAGATTTAAAATTAGTTTTAGCTGGCGCCCGCGGTTGGAAGTCAGAACCAATTGTCGAGCGAATTAATCAGTCTAGTTTTAAGCCTGATATTGTTGAACTAGATTATGTTGATTCAGCGGATAGACCGTATATTTATAATCTAGCTTCTGTCTTTGCTTATCCATCATTTTATGAAGGTTTTGGTTTTCCTCCTTTGGAAGCGATGGCCTGTGGCTTACCGGTAGTTGCCTCAGCCTCATCTTCTTTATTGGAAATCGTGGGCGACGCCGGAATTTTAGTTGATCCTTATAATGCAGATTCAATTGCTAATGCTCTTGATACAATTTTGTCAGATACTTCTTTAGCTGCTAATCTAGCTTTAAGGGGGCAAGAGCGAGCTAGACAGTTTAGTTGGAATCAATCAGCTCAAGATTATTTGAAATTATTTGGCGAGATAGTTAAGTAAAGTATTTATGTCCAGTAGTAAGAAAAATTCACCATTAGCTGATCGTCTTCGACCTTCTACTTTTGAAGAGTTTTTTGGTCAAGACGATATTATAAAAGAAGGCTCATTAATTAAACAGTCAATTGCGGCTGGTAATTTACCGTCTTTAATTTTTTGGGGACCGCCAGGAACTGGGAAGACTACCTTGGCTTTGATAATTTCTAAATTAATGGAAGCCGAATTCGTTCGTTTTTCAGCCGTGACTCAAGGTGTAGTTGATTTAAGAAAAGTTATTGATCGCGCTCGTTCGAATCAGCTACTAGATAAAAAGACTATTTTATTTATTGATGAAATTCATCGTTGGAATAAAGCCCAACAAGATGCGCTTTTACCTCATATTGAAAGTGGAGCTATTGTTTTAATTGGTGCTACAACTGAAAATCCAAGTTTTGAAATTAGATCAGCTTTACTGTCTCGTTGCCGCGTGATCGTTTTGAAGAATCTTTCTGTTGAAGCCATTGAAAAAATTCTTCAGCGAGCGATTACTGATAAAGCAGAAGGCTTAGGCGAATTAAGCTTACAAGTTGATGATGAAGTTGTAAAATTTTTAGCCAGTATCAGTCAAGGTGATGCGCGTTCAGCTTTAAATATTTTAGAAGCCGCTACTTTAGTGAATACTGATATTACAATTGATGTTATTAAACAAGCTGCTCAAAAATCTCATCTTTTGTATGATAAAGGCGGGGAAGAGCATTACAATATAATTTCGGCACTTCATAAATCTTTGCGTGGCAGCGATGAAAATGCGGCATTGTACTGGTTAGCTCGTATGCTCGAAGCTGGTGAAGATCCAATGTATGTTGTCCGTCGCTTAGTTCGTTTTGCTTCAGAAGATATTGGCTTGGCTAATTCTAAAGCTTTAGAACAAGCTATGGCAACTTATCAGGCTTGTCATTCTTTGGGCATGCCGGAATGTAATGTTATCATTGCTCAGTTAGTCGTTTACTTAGCGCGTTGCCAAAAATCTAATGCATTATATACAGCATATTTAGAGGCGGCTGAAGACGCAAAAACCACTAGTCATCTTGGCGTGCCATTACATTTACGCAATGCGCCGACTTCATTAATGAAGGATTTGGGTTATGGTAAAGATTATAAATATAGTCCTGACTTTGATTATCAAGAAAAACAAGATTATTGGCCGAAAGATTTTAAGCCAAAAAAATATTTGCCAAAATGAAAACGGAACCATTAAATGATTCCGTCTTTATTTTAAAACCTTGCCTATTTGTTTAGGCCGTTGTGGAAAGCGGCCATGTAGAACATTCCTGAGCTAAATTTTGAAAAATCAGAATTTGTTCTTTCTTTTTTGCTTTTGTTATCAGCTACATTAGTTTTTTTGTCTTCGTTTTGAAGAGCTAAGCCAAACACAACATAAATGTTTTTTATACCCGGAGGTAAGAGATTCTTGTTTTCAGGCATTGTTTCGTTCTGGTTTTAATGTTTGTTGTGAAAATTCTTTTTGTTATTTAAAGCCTTATAAAGACTATTTGATTGTTTGTTAAATTTTTTAGAGCTTTGATTAAACTTATTCTTTATTTTTAAATCAAGGCTAGCTTTTTTCTTATATATTTCTTTCTGCTGCCTGATTATTTCTTCAAAAGATTTTACCACTTCGTTTTGTCTGTCTTGATATTTATTTGCAATTGCATAGGCAACCGTAGTTGGTTGAGGCAGATTGCTCGGCACTGATACATGAATAATATCTGCTGAACCTCTAAGTATTACTTCTCTTATTGGCATGCTTATGCCACAATCAACGCCAACTATAATTATGCCTCTGTATTTATTATATATTTTTAAGCTTTTCATTTTTAATTAAGTTGTTTAAAGGACATTTATTATATAACATCATATTGTATCTATTTTGTCAATATTATTGAGTTTTTTATTGACATATTGAGAATAATAATTTACAATAACGGCACCAATCATGACTTATCATGGTTGATTTTAATTAACATTTCTCATACTCCACTGGATTTTCCTTGTCTTAAGACTGTGTGTTTTAAGGCCAACGGAGTAGAGGATTAAAGGAAAATATGAAAGACGCAAAATCTAAAGTGTCCTTGCCATCAGTGCAAGAGATGCTAGAAGCCGGCATGCATTTTGGGCACCGCACCTACAAGTGGCACCCAAAAATGAAGCCATATATTTTTGAAGCCCGCAAAGGGATTCATATCATCGATCTTCAGAAGACATTACTTAAGTTAGAAGACGCTCTAACTTTTATGTCACGCTCAATTGCTGAAGGTAAAACCATTTTAATGGTTGGTACGAAAAATCAGGTTAAGACTCATCTAAAAGAGATGGCTCAAGAAGCTGGAGTAGCTTACGTTGTTGAACGTTGGCTCGGCGGAACATTGACCAATTTTAATATTATTCGTAACTCAATCAGAGCTTACCAAGATTTATTAGAGAAAAAAGAAAGTGGTAAGTTAGAAAAATATACTAAAAAAGAACGCATTCAATTTGATCGCAGAATCAAGAAACTTTCCGCCAGCGTTGGTGGTTTGATTACATTGAATCGTACACCTGATATTATTTTCATTTGGGATATTAAGCACGAAGAAACAGCTTTAGCTGAAGCTAAGAAACGTCGTATTCCAATTATTGCTGTCTGTGATACTAACGTTAACCCACAAGGAATAGAATATATTATTCCTTCTAATGATGATGCTAGTAAGGCTGTAACTCTAGTCTTGGGTCTTATCAAAGATACTGTTATAGAGGCTAGAAATAACGCCAAAGAAGCTAAAGAGAAAGCCATTGTCTCAAATAAAGAATAAACCATACTACGCCCCGATATTTTGTCGGGACTTCGGAATGGCAAGTCCAAATAAAAATTACAAAATTCCAGCCAAAGGCTGGTCCGCCTTCGGCGGAAAAAATTAACATAAATATATGGAAGAAATAAAACAACTTCGCGACCGAACTGGCGCTGGTATTGTTGACTGTAAAGCCGCTTTAACCGAAGCCGGTGGTGATATTGAAAAAGCGATTGAAATCTTACGTAAAAAAGGAATTGCCAAGGCTGCTAAAAGAGGCGATCGCGAAACTCACGCTGGTGTAGTTTTAGTTTCTGTTAGCGACGATGCTAAAGAAGCTTGTCTTTTAGAGCTTAATGCTGAAACAGATTTTGTAGTACGAAACGATCAATTTAAAAATCTTGGTGAAAAAACTTTAGCCGCTATTATAGATAATAAGCCAGCAACTCTTGAAGAAGTTTTAGCTTTGAAATTAGATGATGGTACTTCTGTCGAAGAAAGCTGGAAACATTTATCAGGTGTAATTGGAGAAAAAATGGGCATCGGTCGTTTTGATCGTTTAACTTCAAACGGTACAATAGCAGGTTATGCTCACCCGGCCGGTAATATTGGCGTATTGATTGCTTTGAGCAATACTGGTGCCTCTGAGATTGCTAAAGATATTGCTATGCATATCGCAGCAGCTAGCCCACGCTATATTAACTCAACAGAGGTTGATCCTGCGGAAATGGACAAAGAAAAAGAAATTTACCGCGAACAACTTAAGAAAGAAGGTAAACCGGATGAGATGATTGAAAAGATTTTGGTTGGTAAAATGAATAAATATTACGAAGAAGTTTGTTTAATGGATCAAGAATTTGTTAAAGACGATACTAAAAAGGTAAAAGACGTCTTAGCTGGTTCAACGATTGAAAAGTTTATTCGTTATTCTCTATAAGATTTATCTTAAAAAGCACGTCTCGCGATTTTAGCGGGGCGTGTTTTGTTTTATCTGGTAGATTGCTATAATATATATATGATTAAAGAGCAACTAGAATTATGTAAAAGCCTTAAAGTAAGTCCAGATTACTTTCTTTTCGGTCTATATAGTGGTTATTTTTGCGATGCAAAAAAATTGAAGCCTTTTAGCAATGCTATTGAAGAAGTTAAAAAACTCTTGCCTAAAAGCGTTAATATTCTAGAAATAGGGGGCGGCAATGGAATGGTTGGCCAATATATAAAAAGCTGTCTTAGTAAATTAAAGGTTAAGGCTAATTTAACAATTATTGATACATGGAAAGAGGGGCTAGATTGTAATTTAGACTCAACGACAAAAAAAGTTTTTGGTGACAATAAAAAGTTACCATTTAAGAATGCTTCATTTGACATAGTTTGTGCTAGGAGCGTAACACACTACGAGAAGAACCTAAAAGATATAAATAAAGTTTTAGGTGAGGTCAAGAGAGTTTTGAAGAGTGGTGGATTTTATATTGACCAAGCAATTACTTTTGAAAGTATTAGTGAAAGAAAGATTTTTAAAAGTATACAGAAAGTTCTTAATCGGGATATGACATTAAATGGAAGTTCTCAGTATGAATTGATACTAAGAAAATATTTTTATAAAATAAAACAAAGGAAAGCTTTTAGTTGTTTGCAGCCTCAGAGTGACTTGCAAAAAAGATATCCAATTAATGATGGCAAAATACAAAAGATAATGAAAATAGTAGAAAAAAATTATAAATCTAAAAATATGCCTCATTTTCATATGAAGAAAAAACATTTTAGCTGGGATGTACCCTTTACTTTATTTATTGGTAGTAAGGAGTAACAATATGGATAACTCAAAACGGGTAAAAAGCTATTTATTTGTTCCTGCAAGCCAGGAGAAAAGTTTAGCTAAATCTAAAGAACTTGTAGGGAATGGCGACACGATTCGTATAATTGATTTTGAAGATTCAATAAAAGATGCTACTGACGTTAATCGCTCCGCTGAATTAAAACGTCAAGCCAGGAAAACGATGCAAGAATATATTTTGAGTGATAATGAGCCATTCTGTTTAAGAATTAATGATTTAAGGTCAAGCTTTTGGGAGGAAGATGTCGAGCTACTATCAGACTTGAAGGAAAAAATTAATTTTAATTCTCTTTGTGAGGGGATAGTTTTGTCGAAGACAGATTCACTAGAAGAGGTTAAGAGCTTGCTATCCATACTGGAGGAAAGAGGGATTGATGTCCCTATTATACCGCTAATTGAAACTATAAAAGGCATGGAAAATTTAAGTGAAATAATCAGTGAAAGCAAAGTAAAATCTGTTGTTTTTGGCCACCACGACTATTTTTATGAAAAAGATATTTTCCCTATACCTAGCACTGCTTTAACCTCTGAGGTTTATAGGAATACGCTGGGCAATATAATTTCAACCTTAAAGGGGAGTGGTGTCGGCTTAATTGATGGCATTTGTCCAAATTTATATGACAAAGAAATCGAACAAGATTGTTGTAGATATCTTTATCAGCAAGCACCTGAATTAAGTTTAGGGAAGCTCACGCTTAACCCTCAACAAGTAGCAGCTATTTGTACTACTGATAATTGGAATAAGGAGCTAGAACTTACTTCCGAAGACGATGAAGCCAGCCCCTCTAGAAAGAAAGAAATAGCGCGGGGTATAATAAAATCATATGAAAATCGTTTAACATCTAATCTTGGCGTAGGAAGATCAGGGGAAATGTATTTATCGCCTCAGCAATATTATTTAGCGTTGGATGCTTTAGATGAAAATAATGAGAGAAATAAACCATTTAAGGATTTAAAGATTCGCTAGTAGAAAAAAAATTAGTTTATATGGAGCAACTAACACTCGATTTATTAGATATTTTTTCCAGCGGTTTATTGGTCATTGTTATTATTACAGTGGCTTATCATTTATATTCTCGTCCTAATAAAAAAAGTAAAACTGATTTTGTTTCTCTTGCCTCTCATCAACTGCGAACTCCTTTAACAATTATGAAAGGTTATATTTCTATGATTTTAGAAGGCCAGCTAGGGGAGCTAAAACAAACAAAAATTAAGGCCGCTTTATCCGCCGTCTATCAAGCTAACGAAAGACTAATACGTTTGACTGATAATTTTTTGGAAGTTTCTCAGCTAGAAGACAATGCCATACATGTTAATCTTCAAGCTTTTGATTTTCCGTCAGTTGTTCATGAAACAATTACTGAGATAAAACCAAAAGCAGCGGCTAAAAGATTAGTTTTAACGGCCGCCATGCCAAGAAAGAAATTTTTAGTTAAGGCTGATGAATTAATGATGAGACAACTTTTACTAAATTTGTTAGACAATGCTATTAAGTATACTAAGAAGGGTGGAATTACATTGAAGGTTGAATTAAAAAATAAATTATTGAAGGTTTCGGTGATTGATACTGGCCCTGGCTTAGATGAGAAAGATTTGAAAGATTTGTTTGATAAATTTGAACGCCGCACAAAAGAAGAATCTGGTTTTGGTTTAGGTTTGTATGTTAATCGTTTAATTGTTGAGGCGCATAAAGGTAAAATTTGGGCTGAAACTAGAGGTAAGGATTTTGGATTTAAAGTAATCTTTGAAATACCGGTTTAGCTTAAATATTGGTTGTTTTTTAATTTTTTCAGGGTTGACAAGAGACTTTTTATCGACTATAATAACAACACTTATTATTAAGTACTTTGCAAATTGTTTTCTATTCTAGAGCCAATTTAGCAAGCAAGAAATGTATGTCAGAAGTGCAAGATAAGGCATTTTTGGAAACAATCGTTAAGGCGATTGTCGGCCACCCGGACAAAGTTGAGGTCGATCGCACCGTTGATGAAATGGGCGTTCTCCTTACTTTAAAGATTGATCCGGAAGATATGGGATATGTAATCGGACGCCGCGGTCAGACCGCTCAGGCAATCCGAACCCTCTTGAAGATCGTTGGTGCGAAAAACAACGCTCGCGTTAATCTAAAGATTCACGAGCCAGAAGGTTCAACCAGAGGTCGTAAGGAGTTTTCTAAGCCAGCTGAGGAACAGATTGATACTTCTTCAATTGACAACCTAACAATTTAAGTTAGAAAGCAGAACCCCGTTAAATCGGGGTTTTGTTTTTTAGATAAAGAAATGCTATTTCGAGTTATAACAATTTTTCCAGAAGTTATTGACGCTTACGTTAAAGTAGGTATGCTTGGTCGTGCAATAAAGAAAAATTTAATTAAAGTTATTGCTTATGATTTAAGAGCTTGGACTAAAGATAAGCACAATACGGTTGATGATACACCTTATGGCGGGGGAGCTGGTATGCTTATGAAAGCTGAACCGGTTTATGATGCCTTAAAAGAATTGCAAAAGATTAAAATTAAAAAGCAGAAAGTAATTTTGTTGTCAGCTAAGGGCAAAACCTGGAATCAGCAGTTAGCAAAAAAATATGCCAAAGATTTAGAATCCATAATTTTTATTTGCGGTCGTTACGAAGGAATTGATGAAAGAATAATGGAATTAGTTGATGAAGAAATTTCCATTGGTGATTATGTTTTAACTGGCGGAGAATTAGGTGCTATGACAATCATAGATTCAGTGGCTCGTTTATTGCCCGAAGTTTTAGGTAATAGCGAAAGTTTAGACATGGAGTCACATAGTAAAGTCGGAATTCTAGAATATCCACAATATACTAAACCAGAAGTTGTTACATTTGGTAAAAAGAAATATAAAGTGCCGCCAGTATTATTATCTGGTAACCACGCTAAGATAAAAGAGTGGCGCATGAAGCATTTGAAGACAAAAAAGTAGAGATGCATAATTATGCGTCTCTACTTTTTTTTACTCTACCCCCACCCCTCCTCAAGCAGAGCTTAAGGAGGGGTTAGGGGGGGGGGTAACTGAAATCTCTTAGAATATAGGCATATTAGCATATATTGACAATTATGACATTATGTGATATAATATAAAAATAAGTAAAAATACTTGTTTACATTAAAAAATCAAATAAAACTTAATTATAGAAGGGTAAGAAAATGAATTACTTAAAAGTAATATATAGTTGTATTATTCTCAACTTAACATTGAAGTTAAGAGAGTTTCTGCCAGTAGGTAGAAAAGATATGACAGTCGAACAAGTTAAGTCGATGGTTACTGAGCTAATTGAAAAAAATCAGGTGGTTCAAGTTCAGGAGAGATCTAATAATGGTCGATACAAAAAGACGACCAGTAGTGCCTCCGAGTGTTTTGGTAAAATATCAGAACTAAATAAGGCTAAGTACTATAATGAAAACATGGCCATAGATGAGATGTTTTGTACATTGTGCCTAGGTACTTATAAGTTGTCTTGCAAATTCACGGATATAAACTTACCGTACAATTTAAATGTTAAAAGAATAATTATTAATGCTTACGGCAAGCATGAGCGTACGAGATTTAGTGAAACAACTATCGATTGGATTACATGATTTATGAAATTTCAAACACAAAGAGCCTTGGTCAAAAACACGATCAAGGCTCTTACTCTATATAGACGATATTACGCCGCCCTCTAAAGGCCCTATTCTTGACAAAATTAATAAAAAATGATATTCTACAATATTAGTTTTTTGAAAAGTATATTAAGTTATCTTTTTTAGTTCTTTAAGGGGCTAGGAAAAATAACTTAATATTAAATAAAGAAAGAAGGGTAAAAAAATGGCAAAATTACCAGAAGACAAATTAAAGAAAAAAGAAGCTGAGCTCCACGATTTAAAAGATAGAGAATCAGCTTATATTGACCCAGCGCACATGTTGGTAAGAGGCGACGGAGAATGCTTTATTAATGAAGAATGTAAATATTCAAATAAACCTTGCGATTTAATGATCCTTAGAGTTACAAAGCTGTGGGAAGGCGGATATGTAGCTTGTGTGAATGAAATTGATCACAAATGGGAAAAGCAAAGTTTACGTTGTAATATTGGAGTCTACAAAAACATTTATGGTGAAGTTATTGACTTTGGAAACACTCCAATAGAAGAAATTCTTAAATCAGCTGACGATCCTAATCCAAGTTTATCACAGCACATTTCAGTGCTCAGTAAAAAAATGAGAGATGCTATTAATAACAAGGATTATGAGCTAGCGGCTTTCATAAGAGAATTGATAAAGCAAAAAGAAAAAAATTAGATTTGGAAAAAAGAGCCTTGGTTATAAATTTAACCAAGGCTCTTACTCTATCTAGAAGTTTTTTTAAAAAAGATTCGTCAATAAGTCAGCTAAGCTTTTTATATTGGTGATGCTAACTTCTTTTGCAGCTTGTTCTACTTTAGGGCAGAGGACTGATTTAAAGCCAAGTTTAGATAATTCTTTAAGACGCATATTGGCCTTAGAAATACCTCTAATTTCACCACCTAAACCAATTTCGCCGAGTATTGCTTGTTTATTTTTTATGGCTTTATCTAGCGAAGAAGAGATAATTGCCGCTGCAATCGCGGCGTCGATCCCCGGATCCTCAACTTTCAAACCACCCACGATGTTCACGATTATATCTTGGTTGGAAAGATTAATTTTAGTGCGTTTATTGATGACAGCAATTAAAACTTGCAAGCGATTTAAATCAAAACCACTGGCCTTTCTTTGCGGATAACCAAAGACCGTTTTAGTAACTAAAGCTTGAATTTCCACTAAAAAGGGACGAGTCCCTTCAATGATGCAACTTACAACCGAACCACTAGCTTGGTTATTGTCATGATCTAGAAAAGCAGCCGACGGATTTTTAACCGGAGAAAAGCCTGCGCCAGTCATTTCAAAAATACCTAATTCATTAGTTGAGCCAAAACGATTTTTACTAGCGCGCAAAAGCTGATAACCACGAGCAGTTTCTTGCTCTAAATAAAGCACGGTATCAACTAAGTGTTCTAATGATTTTGGACCAGCGACACTGCCATCTTTAGTGATATGACCAATGACAATGAAAGCAATATTTCTTCGTTTAGCAACTTCTAAAAATTTTACAGCTGAAGCACGAATCTGATTAATGCTGCCAGCTTCACCCGGAACAATATTGGTGTGTACTGTCTGAATAGAGTCAATGATGACTAAGCTGGGATTATTTTTTTCAACTGCTGCAGCAATTTTATCAACGTCAGTATCGCTAATAAAATTAAATTTATCGAGCGAACAATTTAATCTTTCTAGACGTAATTTAACTTGTGGTAATGATTCTTCACCGCTGGCGTATAAAACTTTATTCTTATCATTTAGTTCATTAGCGATTTGCGCGACTAAAGTTGATTTACCAATACCAGGTTCACCAGCCAATAAAGTTAATGATCCGCTAACAATACCACCGCCAAAAACGCGATCGATTTCTTCAATGCCAGTTTCTAATCTAGTAAAACCATCCTCGCCTGATAGCTCAGCTAAATTAACAACTGTGGCTGCAGTTGCTAAGGGTTGGTTGTTAGTAGTTGTTTCAACTTGAGTAATTGTTCCCCATTGCTGACATTCGTTACAGCGACCCTGCCATTTTGCATACTGCGCATCACAATTAGAACAAGAGAATATGTTTGATGATTTGGACATACGTTAATTTCAAATTTAAAATTTCAAGTTCTAAAACAAATAGCTACAAATTTTTAAAATTATAAATTAAAACATTAAAAATTGTTTTGAAATTTGGAATTTATAACTTGAAATTTATTCTATCTAACTTTTATTTGACGCAAACGACCAGTTGTCGTGTCAGTAAAGTAAAGATACATTCCATCAGCTGATAGAGAGAGGTTGCTCATAGTATATGAGCCTGAACCTAGGCTAATTTGTTCTTTAATTCCGGTTTGTGGATTTATTCTGTATAAAGTATCTGGCGTTGAGTTGGCAGTCGTAGGAAAGAGACCGGCGCCGCGTTCTAGAGTTTGTGGTACTGCACAATAAATAGAGCCCGAAGTGAATGAGCATTTGTTAGCCCAAGTATCTATGCCCAGTGGACGGCGGTTAGCACCAATGCTGTCACCCTGAGCACCGGCTAACCATAAAGTTGGTTTGTAATCATTGTCTGATGAATAGACGCTATATAATAATTCATCACCTTTTGGTGACCATTTTGATTCAAAGCCACGTCCTTCAACAACCATTGATTTAAAATTTTCTCCGTTTAGTCCAACAAAGAAGACTTCTTTACGATTGAAATCAACACCGTCGACAAATAGCGCGATACTTTGGTTGTTTGGGGACCAAGAAGAAATTACTTTGTCACCGTTTTCGCCAAGCTCTTCAATCTTCTGTGCTTTTGATCCGTCGTCATTGGCGGTAACTAACCAGCGGTTATCAGGATCTATACCAATGCTTTTAGCAACAATTTTGTCACCAGTTGGTGAAAAGTCAAATCCTTCCCAGTGCTTAGGTAAAGTAACTTGCTCTTTGCTTGTAAAGTTGTAGCGAATTTTACTGCCATCCGGGAATTCTAAAATTGCTTTGTCGCTATTTGGTGCCCAGGTAATATTTTGGACATCTGGGAATTGTTTATCGGATAAAGCGACGGCTTTCCCATCAGCTCCTAGTTTATAAAATCTGCCGTCGTTTTTATCGTAGTATTCGATTTGTCCATTAGAGCCAACTCTTGAACCAGATGCTTGAACACCTAAATCAGTTGAGTTATCTTGGTTAGTTGCCTCATTTCCTTGATTTTGGCCTTGGTTTCCTTGATTTTGTGTGCCTGGCAATTGACCATTTTCATTTGTGGTTGTTGTCCCTGTGCCAGTTCCAGCTTCAGGCAAGCCTGTTCCAGTCCCGGTCTGCTCAGTCCCAACTCCAGGTTCGATTTGGACATTTGTTTTGAAGAAAAGACTGAAAATGAACCAGCCGATAGCTCCTGCAATGATTAAAAAGACAAGGATTAGACCTATTTTTTTAAAACTAAAATTGGCAAGAATCATATGGTTGTTTAAGTTGATCAAAGTTTAGTAAAACGCTTTTGTTTATAAGTAATTTTATGGTATAATAGAGGTAATCTTTCTAAATTATAGTACGTCTTATCTCCAGCTGTCAAAATGGTTGATAAGTCGGACGTTTTTCTGTATGGAAATCTTCAAATCATCGCTTCAAAGTTATCTTGGCATTGATATCAATGCTTCGAGTGTTAAGGTAGTCGAGTTAAAAAAACATGGCAACAAAGTTGCCTTGGCTACTTATGGTTTCAGTGAACATTTTAGTGAGGTCATGCCTAAGGAAAGCGCTCCGCTAGATATTAGGAAATCATCAGACTTGATTAAAAGTATTTGTCAGAAAGCGCACACGAGTACTAATTTAGCGCTAGCTTCTTTGCCTACCTTTTCAGTCTTTTCTTCAATCATAAATATTAACAACAGTGTTAACAAAAAAGATATTGAAGCCGCTATCAATTGGGAGGCAAAAAAAGTTATTCCGTTGCCTTTGCAAGATATCGTGATTGATTGGCAAATGGTTGATGAGGCCGCGGCGACTGCCGGCGGTCATAAAGTTTTGCTGACTGGAGCTCCAAAAAATCTGATCCAAAATTATGTTGGCATTTTTAAAACTGCACAATTAAATCTTTTAAGCTTAGAAACAGAAATTTTTGCCCTGATTAGATCACTGGTCGGTAATGACCGTTCATCAATTATGATTGTTCAACTTGGATCAACAACAACAAACATTTTTGTGGTTGATAAAACTGTTCCCGTGATCAATCGTAGTATCGCCGTTGGAGGAATAAATATTACTCAATCAGTTGCTTCTCATCTTAATATGACCCTGGCACAAGCAGAGCAGTTTAAGTATGACTTAATGTACAACGGGGAGGGCGAAAATATTGAAAAGCTTCCAGCTATGATTATTGAAGCCTTCAATCCGATTGTTAATGAAATAAAATATATTCTTGAAGTTTTCGGAAACAAAGACAATCGCCGCGTAGAAAAAATAATTCTAACCGGTGGCGGTGCTTTATTGCCAGGTTTAACAAACTATTTATCTGAAGAATTCAATTTAAATGTTATTGTTGGTGATCCTTGGTTCAGAGTGGCTTATCCATTTGAGTTAAAACCGATTCTTGATAAAATCGGACCCCGTCTAGCGGTTGCTATCGGTTTAGCTATGCGAGAATTTGATCATAAGTAAATGGTTTCGTATTTGTAAAAGGTATGGCATATTCGCCTCACATTAAATCAACCGGAGCAAAAGATTTATCCGGTACTAAGAAGTCGTTGGGCGGACTTTTTGTTTTTGTAAAAAAGATTTCTCGTTTTTTAAATAAAACCAAAAAAACTGTAAATACTCTGCAGACAAAAAGAGATATAGAGAGATTAGAGCGAGATAGGAGCAGGGAACACACTGAGCTCTTGCGACAGAGGCGTTCTTATGAAAATTTATTGCGTCACAGTAATACTAAATCTGACATACCAGTCGTTAATGATAATAAAAAAATACTTAAGCCAGTTCCAAAGAAAGAGCTTGATAAATTTATTTCTCAGCCTGAGCTTAAACAAGAGGTATATAAAGCAGAAACGGTTTTAGAAATACCCAGGCCAGCTGAAGTTGAAAAAGAAGTTGTCATACCAGAACCGATTGTTGATAAAATTCCGAATTCTCAAGATATATATCCTGTAGAAAAAAAACTGCTTGAAGATCCGATTTTTAATTCTAAAGAAACAGCTGAAAGCGTTGAGGAAATAGAAGCACCGGCTCCGTCTGTTGCGCCAAAAATAGAAAGTCGTAAGGTAGAGTTAGCAGTGCCATCGCCAATAGTTCAGGTGAAAGCAAAGAACAGTATTAATTTTTTTGAAAAGCTATCTACTTTGTTTTCTAAAACTTCTTTGGCAAAAAAATTGTCTAACGAAAGAGAAGCCGAGTCGGCTGTTATGAGCAAGAATGAAGTAGAAAGTCGTTTTTGGCAATCTTACAATGGTGTTAAGGCTAACTTAATAAAAGATCAGGTGGTGTTGTTCTTTAATTGGCAACAAAAAATGTTAACTCTATCACTGTCTCTTATTCTGTGCTGTTTGGCTATCAGTTTGGTTTATGTCAGTTTATTGATTTGGCAAAAAGAGAAGCTTAATGATAATAAATCAACTTTTGCAAATCAGGCAGCTATAAACAACGAAGTTGTAAAAAGCGAGAGTGAACTAAAAGAAATAACAGCTTTTAATAAGAAGCTTGATGCCGTAAGCTATATTCTCAATAATCATGTCTATTGGACAAACTTCTTCGTTTTCTTGGAAAATAATACCTTAAAAGACGTTTATTTCACTAGCTTTTCAGGTGATTTGTCTGGTAAATATAAGATCCCCTCTATTGCTCGTAATCTTGATGCGATATCGTTACAGCTTGAAGTTATGAAGGGGTATAATATGCTTAGAACTGTTCAGTATAGTGCGTCTCAGACGGTGCCTGCCACTGCCGATAAACCATCGACTGTTAAGTTTGATCTTGAAATGTCTTTAGATCAGAAGATTTTTATAAAGTAGTTTTTTATGGATAATAAGATAAATTTTAAAGCTAATAAACCAGAAAATGCGCTTTTGAAAAACGTAAGAGTTGTGGCCTTTAATATTTTCGCTGGCTTTTTTAATTGGTTTATTATTTTAATTTGTTTAATTATTTTAGCGGCTGGTTACTGGTGGTTAATAAAGCCAAAATATGATTTTATAAATAATGATACAGAGCTATCTTTTCGTAAAACAGAGTATGATGAAAAGGTTAGCTATCTTAAGCAGCTTAATGATATAAAAAATTTATATAAAACATCTATCAATCAATCTGATAAAGATAAAATCGATCTTATTCTGTCAGCGGGCCAAGATATTGATAGATTAAAAATTATTTTATTGCGTGAAGTTGATAAGGCAGTAAAAGAAAGAGGTGCTATAATTGATAATGTTGTTATAACTCCGCTTGATAATTCAAAAGAAAAAATGATTAAAATCAGTGATGAATCAAAAAAGGGTCAATCTTTTGATAAATTGGGTTTGGTTCAGGTATCTTTTGATGTTAAGAGTATAAATTATGAGCAGTTAAAGAGACTTTTAGCTCGACTAGAGTCTAGTTTAAGAATTATGGATGTGACTGATTTAAATTTTGATCCAGTTGCTCGTTCGGGAGGTGTTAAATTACTTACTTATCATCTTGAACAATAGATATGCTTTTTGAAGGTAATAAAAGTTTAATAATAACTTATGCGATTGCTCTGGGAGTTTGCGGAGTTTTAGTTTTTGTTATTATGAATTTTAATAGTTGGTTTTTCCCAAACAAGCAATTAAATTTAAATGTTTACACCCCAAGTTCTCGTGGTATGATTAGTGAGAAAGACCTGAAGTTCGGTCTTCTAAATGATAAGAAATTTACTTCGCTTGAGCCAATTTTAGCTAAAGGAGAGTTAGCTGAAGCAGGTAACAACACTGGCGGCGGCGGCACTGTAAGTGGAACAGTAACCCCGTCAGCTAAGCCAAAAATAGAGCTGCGTCGTAGCAGCCCCTTTGATCCATTTTAAGTCATACTATGGTTGTTAATCAGAATTTTATAGATAAGCAAAAAAAACTTTTAGACTTCGTTTCAAGTCGTAGTCTTATTAGTGCACAAACCGCGGCCGAACTGTTAGCCGAATCAAGTACTTCTAATAAGCCGGTTGAAGAAATAATCTATGAAAAGAATCTGATTAACATTGAAGACTTTGTTAAGGCTAAGGCTGCGTTTTTAAACTTCTCTTACGTTGATTTAGCTGACAAAGAAGTTCCTGAGGAAATTCTAAATATTGTGCCAACCAATGTTTCTGAGCATTATAAAATTGTTGCCTTCGATAAAGATAAAGATAGAGTAAAAGTTGGTTTAGTTGACGGTGAAAACTTCAAAGCAATCGAAGCGATGGATTTCTTAGC
This sequence comes from Candidatus Falkowbacteria bacterium, assembly GCA_026396835.1. Classification (NCBI taxonomy): domain Bacteria; phylum Candidatus Falkowiibacteriota; species Candidatus Falkowiibacteriota bacterium. Next base: position 20,704 of record JAPLWA010000003.1, on the reverse strand, counting down.
TCAGAAGAATAAGCTTAAAGTTGATTATTTTTTAATTTCCAGTTTTAGTTTTAATAATGTTTTTAGTAAGTACAAAAATTTTAGTAAAGAAATTTCCTCGGCTTTAGCGGTTAAGGCTAAAGAGGACTCTGATAAAAAAGAAACAGACATAAAGAAGGATGACACGGTTCAGTTTGAGGGGATTGTTAAGGATGCTCCAGTCGCTAAAATTGTGTCAGTTATTATTCGACACGCCGTCGAGGGCGGAGCGAGTGATATTCACATTGAGCCATTACCTAAGGAGACTCGCGTGCGCTATCGTATTGACGGCATGTTACATAACTCTTTAGTGTTGCCAAAAGATATTCACGCTTCAATCGTGGCTCGTATTAAGGTTTTATCCAATTTAAAGCTTGATGAAACTAGATCGCCACAAGACGGTCGTATTCGTTTAGTTATCAATAATCGTGAAATTGATTTCCGTGTTTCTTCAATGCCTTTAATGGGTGATGAAAAGATTGTTATGCGTGTGTTGGACAACACCCGCAATGTATTTACTTTAGATAATCTCGGTTTCATGGGCCATAACTACAAGGTTATTGAAACTGCTATCAAAAAGACTGATGGTATTATGCTGGTAACAGGTCCGACTGGTTCTGGTAAAACCACGACTTTGTATGCCTTGCTTAGTTTGTTAAACCTTGAGTCATCGAACATTGTTACCTTGGAAGATCCGGTAGAATATTCTATGAAAGGTATTAACCAATCTCAGATTCGTCCAGAAATCGGTTTCACTTTTGCGAGCGGTTTAAGATCTATTTTGCGTCAAGATCCAGATATTATCATGGTCGGAGAAATTCGTGATAACGAAACAGCTGAGCTAGCTATTCACTCAGCGCTAACAGGACACTTAGTTGTTTCAACTTTGCACACCAAAGACGCTGTTGGTAGTATCGCTCGTTTGCTTGATATGAAAGTTGAACCATTTTTGCTTGGCTCAGTTCTTAACATGTCTATGGCGCAGCGCTTGACTCGACGTATTTGCTCATATTGTAAGGCCGAGGTCAAATTAGAAGAAACTTTTTTCCAAGATTTAAAAAAGAAATTGGCCGAAATACCAGTTGACATAATTAAACAGTCGATTCCTGATTTTGATATTAATAATATTAAATTCTATCATGGTGAAGGTTGCTCTCACTGTGGTAAATCTGGTTATCGCGAACGTGTTTGTATTGCTGAAATTGTTGACGTTAACTCTGATATGAAAAATCTTATTTTAAAGAAAGGCGGTTCTATGACGATTGAGGACGTGAGAGCTAATCAACCTTTCTTGACAATGCAACAAGACGGACTAATTAAGGTTATTCAGGGTATGACTACAATTGAAGAAGTGATGCGTGTTATACAGAACTAATATTATGAAGAAAAAGGTAAAAATACTCTTTATTGAAGATGATAAGTTTCTTCTTTCAATGTACAGTTTGAAGTTCTTAACTGAGGGCTTTGTTGTTCATGGTGCTATGACAGCCGAAGAAGGTTTTGCTGAAGCTTCAATTTTTAAGCCTGATTTGATTATGCTTGATATTATGTTGCCAGACGAAGATGGTATTATGCTTTTGAAAAAATTAAAAAGAAGCAAGACTACTGCCGCTATTCCAGTTGTATTGTTGAGTAATTTAAGTGAACCGGCTTATAGAGAGAAGGGCTTGATTTACGGAGCGCTTGATTTTTGGGTTAAAGCTTACTATGACCCAACAGAGATTGTTGATAAAGTAAAAAAAATTTTAACAGACGAATAAAATATGCCAACTTTTAATTTTAAAGCCGCTAATCCTGTCAGTGATCGTCAAGAAAGCGGAACAATTGAAGCAGCGAATGAAGCTCAAGCAATTGATACTTTGGCTTCACGTGGTTTGCAAATTATTTCTCTAAAGGAATTATCTCTTAATGCTGGTTGGTCAGCTAATGAGTTGATTTCCCGTGTTACAACTAAAGATATAGTTTCTTTTTCGAGGCAGTTTTCAGTTATGGTTGGAGCAAGCGTTCCGGTTGTAGAGTCATTGAAGGTTCTATCTAAACAGATTACTAAACCTAAGCTCAGGAAGATCGTCGCCGAAATAGGTGATGAAGTTGACAGTGGTGGAAACTTATCGACTTCTTTAGCTAAACACCCAAAAATTTTTTCTAACTTTTATACAAGCGTTGTAAAGTCTGGTGAACAATCTGGTAAATTAGATGACTCTCTTAATTATATTGCTGATGAAATGGAAAAGGATTATGACATGAACAGTAAGATTAAGGGTGCCATGATTTATCCAATTTTTGTTATTTGCATGATGATTGGTATAGGTTTTTTAATGATGATGTTTATTGTTCCTAAACTAACGCAGATCGTTATCGAAACAGGTAGTGAACTACCGGCAGCTACAAAAACAATGATTGCCATATCTGACTTTCTTAACGCCTATTGGTGGACCTTGCTAATTGGGGCTGGTGCTTTAGCTGTAGCTATTAAGTTTTATTTAAAAACTAAACCAGGTCGTCTTCTATTTGATCACATAATTCTCAATATGCCTATTTTTGGTATATTGTTACAAATGATTTGCTTAGTTCGCTTTACTAGATCTATGAACACTCTTATCATAGGGGGTGTGAATATCTCTACTAGCTTGCAAGTTGCCGGTGAGGTTGTGGATAACGCTTACTATAAAAAAATTATTGATGACACGATTATTGAGGTGCAGAGCGGTAACTCAATATGCACAATATTTGTTAAAACAAAAGAAATTCCTAACATGGTTTCTCAGATGATGCTAGTCGGTGAAAAGACCGGAAAACTTGATGTTTCCTTAGAAAAAGTGACAAATTTTTATAATCGCGAGATAACTAATATGCTGGCCAATATGATGTCTTTGATTGAGCCTGTTTTAATGGTGACTATGGGTTTGGGCGTCGGAGTTATGGTTTGGGCTATTTTGATGCCGATGTATAGTGTAGTTAGTAATATATAATATTGCTATTGTTGTATTTTTAAATTTGGTGTATAATATACTTATATTTATAAAGGGTTATTTTTAAGCCCTACCTAAAAGAAACTTCATAATAATATGAATAAAATCAATCGTAAGGGTTTTACCCTCATTGAACTTTTGGTCGTCATTGCGATCATTGGTGTGCTCTCTACCATGGCTGTTATAGCTTTGGGTAATGCTCGTACAAAATCTCGCGACGCTAAGCGTGTGGCTGATATGCGTCAGATGATGTCTGCTCTAGAGTTATATTATAATGACGGTGGTTCTTATCCAACCAATGTTACCCCTGGTAACTCATTGGTTTACAGCACAACGACCTATATGGCAGTAGTTCCATCTAACCCTTCTCCAAATAATGATGGAAATTGTCCAACTTCAGGTAACTACACATACACCCAGATTGGTTCCGGTACTTCGTATATTATTACTTACTGCATTGGTGGACAAATTGGAGATTTAGGTGCTGGTACTCATCGTGCAACACCTGCTGGATTGAACTAGTAGTTATAGTTCTAATAGATTTTAAAAAAGATCATTTCATTTTGTTATGGTCTTTTTTTTATAAAAATTATGATTATCAATAGAAATCAAAAAATATTTTTTAACGTTATAGAATGGTCATTGCTCGCTGCTGTGTTTTTTGTCCCTATATATTTTGCTTTTTTTCAGGAAAACTACACTGTTTTTGACTTAAACAAATCAGTCTGGCTTAGACTATGTCTAATGATCGCTGTTACTGCCTGGTTGCTATTTTTTTGTTTAAGTAGTAAGTTAATAATTTTTAAATCTAAGAAAATAATTTTAGCTTGGGGAGTATTCTTTTTAGCTGTTGTCATAAGTACTATTTTTTCGCTTCACCCAATGATTAGCTTGCTTGGCACCTATGAGCGTCAGCAGGGGCTTAACAATATTGCAGCTTACTTGATACTTTTTATTTTTATAATTACTATTTTCCGAAGCAAGTCTCAGCTAAAGCGTTTAATAGTGACTTTAAACATTTCTGCCGCAGTAACATGTTTGTACGGCTTAACTCAATGCCTTGGTTTTGATTTCTTGTATTGGTCTGAAAGTTCATTTTCTAGAATATTCTCAACTTTTGGGCAACCCAATTTTTTCGGTCATTATTTAGTCGTGATGATTCCTTTGACAATTTATTCAATTTTCTTTATAAGTCGTCGTTTTTACATTCGTATTTTATTTTTTATTTTATTGCTCAGTGAGTTTATTTGCCTATTATTCACTTCCAGTCGTGGTGCATGGATAGCCTTACTAGGCACCTCTTTTATAGCCTTAGTTTTTTGCCTCTGGCATTTTAAAAAACGGTTTATATCATTAGCACTGGTAGTGTTAAGCGCTGTCTTTGTTATTGTTTTATTCACACCTAGCGTTCGATCAAATTTAGTGTCGCGTATCGACTTTAGCAACAATTTTTTTGTCAGAGCAATCAGTATACTTGATTTTAATAATGGTTCAGTCAATATTAGACTCAAATATTGGAGCGCTTCTTGGCAGGCAATTGAGCAAGCTCCATTTTATCGCCAGTTATTTGGCTTTGGTCCTGACGTTGAGGCGAGTGTTTTTGCGCGTATGTATCAACCTGATTGGGCCTATGCCGAAAGACTCAATTCATTCCCAGATAGAGCTCATAATAATTTTTTTGATATTTTACTTCAATTCGGTTTTGTTGGATTGTTGTCATTGTTAACCTTGATTTATCTCTGTATTGAGAGAATGTACAAAGTGCTGGCCAGAGAGAAGGGTGAAGTTTATTGGTTAACTCTAGCTATCGGAGCTTCTTTACTCGCTTATTTTTTCAATAATCTATTTAGTTTTTCTTTAACTGCCATGAGCATGTTGTTTTATGTTCTGCTTGCTTTGTCCTGGCGCGTAAATAGTACCTCAGAGCAAATTGACTATAAGTCAGTTGATTTTTTTCACGCTTCTTCGCGTTGGTTGATTAGTGGTGTCGGCATAATATTCATGACAACAATATTTTATGGCTACAATATTCGTCCCCTAGTAGCGGATTATTATTATTTCCAAGTAAAAAAAGGTGAAGCTGAGAAAGACTGCTGGAAAATTGTGAATAATATAGAGAGTGTAATGGAATGGTATCCAGCTAGTCATTATTATTCTCGCGCTTATCTTCATCATAATGTAAATTGTCTCTCAGCAATATCTTCCGAAGAGGCTAAGAATAAGTTGATAAATAACATTATTGATCAAACGAAAAATATTCCGCCCAAAGAAATTCAACTATATACCTTGATTGACCTATCTCACGCCTATTCGATTCTTGGTTATTATTCTGACCCCAAGTATTATGGTATAGCGGAAAAATATTACCAAGAAATGCTGCTTATTAACCCTAATATTACTACTACTTATCAGGATTACGGACGTATGAAATTATGGCAAGCAAAATATAAAGAAGCGCGCAAGATATTTTTAGATGGCATTACCGCCTCTCCTAGTTTAGAAAAGGCAGTTTCCGGTAGTGGGCACACGACCGTTATTGCTGAGCAATTAGGATATTTTTATCATCTAATTGGCCTCACCTATAGTGGCGAGAAAAACTTTGATCAAGCAATCATAAACTATAAAAAAGCTTTAGGAATTTATCCTGAAACAGTATCTGCTTATAAGGAGTTGGCTGATATTGCTTATCAGCAAAAGAATATTAAATTGGCGATTGAGTATAACAAGAAAGGTTTTGCGATTGATTTTAATAATAGTTTATGGCCCTTTGGTTTAGCTAGTTTATATCTCGAGCTAGGCGACAAGACCACAGCCTTGCGTTATGCTAATGAAGTGAAAAATATTGATCCAAACAATGAAAAAATCAATGGACTAATGGAAAAATTAAAATAATTTTTTCTAATATTTTATGAATGATAATAAGCTTGTTAAAATTTCCGCCTGTCTAGTTGTCTATAACGAGGAACTTGTTATTGAACGCTGTCTTAAAAGCATTGCCTCTGTAGTTGATGAAATTATTGTTGTCCATGATGGGCCTTGCCAAGATAAGACTTTAGAAATTGCTGCGAATTACGGAGCAAAGATTATTATTGCGCCAAGAACAGGAGAGGCAGAGCCAATTAGGTGTTTAAGTTATGAAGCTGCTCAGGGTGAATGGATATTACAGATTGATGCGGATGAATTTTTGTCTCCCGAGCTTCAGGCTGCTTTACCTAATTTAATTCAAGATGATAGCGTTGATTCATTTGAGTTTTTATGGCCGCTCTATGATGGTAAAAAATATGTAAGCAGTAATTGGCCATATAAGAGATGTCTTTTTAGAAGATCCGCTATGTCGTTTTTAGGTTTATTACATTACGTTGTCGATGTTGAGGGTAGCGTTAAAGAAGTCCCTATTTTATTAGAACATCGTCCTAATTACAATAATTATTCCTGGAAAATTTTTGTAAAAAAATGGGTTCCCTGGGCAAAATTTCAAGCTAGCCTATATCTTAAAGATTTTTCAGAAATTAAAAAATTTAATTATTCAAGAGACAATTGGCCAAGAAGTATTTTTTTACGTCGACATTGGCCACTGTTGATTGCCGTTCCCGACTTTTTTATTGTTGTCTTAAAAAATTTATACTCTGGTGCTTATAAAGAAGGACTCGTCGCCTGGCGATCAGCCTTCATGCTAGGGATTTTTCGTATAGTGATTGATTGGAATATATTTTTAGGAAAAAAGAAGAAAACAGTTAAGATGCCTGAGATAGTTTGTCCTTGCGGTGGTGATACATATACCAAATATTGGTATGATACGGCAGGGAGAAACATCTCAATATTAGCTTGTAAAAACTGTGGTTTGGCTCGTACTTGGCCAATCCCTTTGCAAGATAACTTGTTGATCGAATATTATCAAGCAAGGCATGATCACGAAGATCGGTTTGATCGTCTTCCTGAGTGGGAATATTTTTCTGGCAATACTATTAAGTTATTAAAGAAATGGAAAAAGACAGGCAATCTGCTCGATGTTGGCTGTAGCCTTGGAGTTTTCGTTGCTGAGGCAAAAAAATATGGTTTTGATTCAATGGGTATTGATTTGTCAGAAGGGTCATTAGAACTAGGCGAAAAGAAATTAGATTTAACTGGGCGCTTGAAGCTTGGCACACTCGCTGAACAGTCTTACCCCGATAATTATTGGGATATTATTACTTATGTTCATTGTTTTGAACACATAGAAAATCTGGATTTAGAATTGAAAAATATTAAGCGAGTTATTAAGCCAAGCGGAATATTATTAATAGAGGTACCTAGATTTTTTAGCGCCTGGCGGCTTATCTTGGGATATAAGTGGTATGGCTTTTCTCCTTTTCAGCATATCTGGCAGTTTGGCAATAAAGGTCTCTGCTCTACTTTAGAAAGGAATGGCTTTGCGGTAGTTAAGGCGTATACTAGAATAAATATGTATCATAAGGCCTCGTTTAATTTAAGGGGTCTTTTAAAGATTATTATTAAAGTTATATCGTTTATTACTGGTACTGGTGATAATCTTATTGTTATTGCTCTTAAGAGATAATATGAATCTATTTTCTGGTTATTATTCCTATAAGAAGAAATCTTTTTTGATCATAGCTTTTGTTGTTGACTCTCTGTTGTTTCCCGTAAAATTTTTTATTAGAAGTACTTCTTTTGTCAAACTAAAGCTAGGTTCTGGTGATAAGATTTTAATCTTTAGCTTAGGAGGTTTAGGTGATGCCGTTTTACTAGAGCCGCTAATACGTTTTTTAAACAAGAGACATTCGACTATAAAGATCGATGTTATTACTAATGATTTATCAGCTAAAGTATTAAAGCTTATACCCGGTATAGATGAAATAATTATTTTTCCTGATTTTAAGAAAGGATTTAACCCTGGTCAGTGGATAAAATTCTGGTATAAGAATAAAATTAAGCTGTTGAACTCCTATAAGGTAGCTACTGATACTAACGGCGATCCTTTGGCAATTATTTTTATGTTAGCTAGCAGAGTCCCTTGTCGTGCGGGATTCGTTAATGGTGGATTGGGCGCCTTCTTGCACATTGCTCATGATAATAACGAATTGATTTCGCGCACCAAACAGTTATTAAGTTTTTGCGACGGCTCGGAAGAAGATTCTATTCCTAAAATAGAACTTAGTTCAGGCATATTAAAATCTGAAGCAGAATTTATTAATCAGATAGAGAGTAATGATTCTTTGCCTCGACTAGGTATACATCTAGGCGCAGGTGAAGCTACGAAGATTTTCTCTCTCGACTCATGGATTAAAATACTTAATAGTTTAATAGGACGATATAAAATTTTTTATTTTGGCTCTCTTGATGATAAAAAGACTTTATATAACATACCTTCCGAACTAAGCAGTAAAATAATTGACCTGAGCGGGATACCTTTTAATCAAGTCGTCTCTGGTATTTCAAAAATGTCTTTATTCATTGGCCATGATTCAGGGCTTACTCATATTGCTAGTGCCATGTCAGTTAAATCTTTGTGCTTATTTTCCCTGGTTCATGACCCTGATGTTTAGGCGCCGAGATCTGCTAAAATCTTAACTTTTAATCATCAGGCATTAGATAGCTTGACATCAAGAGATGTGATATCTTATATAGATAATTTATGAATTTTTTCTTGTACCAGCCGGAGCTATTTTACTCAATAAATATAATTCCAGGACAGATTATAGGCTCAATTTCAGCCATTCTCTTTTTTGGTGGCATTTTTGCTTCTATTTTATTATTTGGTTTTTCTTTGGCTAGGCTTTTTAAGTGGCCAATTAAAAATATTATCATTATCTCGGCGTTAATAGCTTGGTTACCCTTGCTTTTTCAATTCAGTTATAGTTCAATTATTGATTTTAAGAATATATATAATTTTGTTGATGCTCCAGAGGAAGCTCAGATTCTTTGGCGTTATTGCAGCCTGGATAGGAACCATGGTTTGGGTGGTGGAATCTGTGGTATATACCCATTTGCACAGGTGTCTAAGAAATTAATTCCAGCAGGCGCAAGTGTAAAGATTTTTAGTACGAATATTGGTATTTACTTACGTTATTTTTTGTATAACTATTTTGTCGTCACTAATCAGGATACAGCAGACTATTTTATTTTATATCGTAGCTCTAAGGCATTTGCTTTCGAGGATGGAAAATTATATATACTAGAAGGCAACGATCGACGATATTTGGGTGATTTTACAATGATAAATAGATTTGATGCGGACACAGCTATTTTTAAAAGAGTTATAAAATAAATTATGTTAGCAGTTATATTATTTTTTATTTCATTACTATCAGTTGGCGCTTGGCTACTTAATTATTTTAAGCTGAAGCAAGGTTTTCGTTATATTGCTTTGGCTTATGGGCTTGGCGCGGCTGTTATTTCTTTAGAATTATTTTTATATTTTGTTATATTTAGATTGTCTTTCTCATTTTTTATTTACTATTTTATAAGTTTACAGACCTTAGCTGCTCTTTGGTTTGTTTTTAAAAAAATAAAATGGAGCAATAATTTTATTTTTACTTGGCATAAAAAATATTCAATTTCGCTAGTTATTGGCTTGGTTGTTGTACTATTTTTAGCTCTAAATTTTATTCAAGCTATTTCTAAGCCAATATTAGCTTTTGACGGCATTGCTTTTTGGTCAATGCGAGCTCAATCTTTGATAGTAGACAAGGCAGTTAATTTTAATTCCAACAGTTATAATTATTTGGCAGCTTTTAGTTTAAAAAACTACCCCTGGCACTACTCTTTGCTGGAGTATTGGCTCCGTTTACTCGGAGGATCAGGCGGCTATTTGAATTTAATATCTTGGGGTTACCTTGTGGGTTTAGTGATACTGATAGTTGAGGCCGGTAGACGGTGGCTAGGTGAGTGGCAGGGTTGGGTTTTTGGTCTTTTCTTTGTTTCCATGCCATTTATTTATTATCATTCTTATAATAATTACGCTGACATAACCCTCGCTTATTATTCAGCTGTCGGTATGTTATTTTTTATAGAATGGTTAATGAATAATAATCAGAAGCTGTTATTCATAGCGGCGTTGTTTAGCGGCTGGGCTATGTTTGTTAAAAATGAAGGAATTTTTTGCGTCATAGCTTTTGTTGGTGCTTTATTTTTAGCTAAATTGTTTAAGTTGATTGACTTAAAATGGCGTAAAATCGGTTACGGTTTATTGTTTTTAATTTTCCCGATTGCTCCTTGGTTAATTACTAAGGCTGTTTATGGGCTTGGTTTTTCTAACGTGGAAGGCGCTTTTGCTTGGCATCCTGAGATTTTTTACTCCCTTTCTCAGAGTTTATTTGTTAGCAATAATTGGAATACTTGGTGGGTTATTTTTGCGCTGGGGTCTGTTATAATGTCTAGGATGATAGTTAGAGACAAATCCCTTTTGACAGCTTGGCTTATGTTTATCTTTTTGAGCGGCGGTATTATTGCAATGTATGCATTTACTGAACATTATCTTTGGGCTATGGATAATACGGCAATTTCTAGGACGATAATACCTTTAGCTTCGACTTCAATTTTTATATTTATGGCTTCATTGCATGTTCTGGACTTAAAAAAATATGAATAAAATAAGCATAATTATTCCTGTTTACAATGAGAAGCAAACTATTCTGAGTTTGCTTGATTTAGTTAAGAAAGCGCCGCTTAGTCGTTCGATTATTTCAGAGATAATTGTGATTGATGATTACTCAAGCGACGGTACACGCGAGATATTAAAAAATCTAAATGATCCGCTGATTTCTGTTATTTATAAAAACAAAAATGCTGGCAAAGGATCTTGTTTGCAAATTGGTTTCGAGAAAGCAAGTGGCGATATTATGATTATTCAAGATGCTGATTTAGAATATGATCCAGCAGATTATGAAAAACTTGTTGAACCGATTATTGATAAGCACGCTGATGTGGTTTACGGCTCTCGTTTTATTGGTGGTCGCCCAAAGAACGCTTTATTTTTCTGGCACGCTGCCGCTAATCGATGGATGTCTACTTTCTCAAATATTTTCACAAATTTGAATTTAACTGACATGGCAACTTGCTACAAAGTATATAATAGAGAGCAGGTTGACCGTTTTCGTGGGCGCTTAACTTGCAATCGCTTTGCTATCGATGAAGAGTTGACTGCTTGGGTGGGGCACGGTAAAGCTAGGGTTTATGAAGTTGGCGTGTCTTATAATGGACGTAGCTATGAAGAAGGCAAGAAAATTAATTGGGTTGATTGGCTTGAGGCAGTTTGGTCAGTTGTTTGGTTTAACTTAATTGCGCCTCGCTCATTTGTTGAGCGACGAGTTACTCGGGGTTGGGGACCGCTCGATCGGTTTTTAACTATATGGCGTTCCAACAAAGCAAAGAGAATTTTGTCGGGATCAGACAATGAAAGAGTTTTAGATATTGGTTGCGGTGCCTATCCATATTTTCTAACTAAATTAAATTTTAAAGAAAAATATGGTATTGATCAGTCAGCTGCTAAAAAAATTCCAGGCGTAGATCTGAAGCAGATTGATTTTAAAGATTCTCCTTTACCTTGGTCAGATAACTATTTTGATGCCATAACTATGTTGGCTGTAATTGAACACCTTGATGTTGAAACAGCTAAAAAATTGTTAAAAGATATTTATCGCTTGTTGAAACCAGGCGGAAGATTAGTGATTACAACACCAAGTTCTGGTGCGGACAAGCTCTTGAGGCTTTTGGCTAAAATGAAACTAATTTCTAGCGAAGAAATAAATGATCATAAGCAATTTTATACAAAGAAATTAATTCGTGAACAGTTAATTGAATCTGGCTGGTCTAATGAATCTATTTCTATTGGTTATTTTCAAATAGCTTATAATATTTGGGCACTTGCTAAAAAATAAAAATATATGGATAGTTTATTTATTGTTTTTAGTTTATTTTTTGGGTTTATAATTGGCAGTTTCTTAAACTGTTTAATTTGGCGTCTTTACGAAGACGAGTCAATGGGCGGTCGCTCACATTGCCGATCATGTAAAAAAACTATTGCCTGGTATGATAATTTGCCAGTAATTAGTTACCTTATCTTAGGTGGCAGTTGCCGTCATTGTAAAAAGCACATTTCTTGGCAGTACCCAATCGTTGAAGCTTTAGTTGGCTTATTTTTTATGTTAGCTATTTGGCGACTGATTAGTGAATTCGGCGCCATAGATTTGTGGCAGCTAAATAATTGGTTAACTTTATTACGCAATTGGTTTTTGATTAGTATCTTCACAATTATTTTTGTCATGGATTTACGTTGGTTCGTTATTTTTGATCGAGTAAGCTTGACTGCTGCTGGAGTGGTTTTGGCATTGAATCTTTATCTAGGTTTCAGCTGGCAGAGCCTCCTAATTTCTGCTACAATAGGAACTGGTTTTTTCCTAGTCCAATTTATTGTTTCTCATGGCCGCTGGATTGGCGGTGGCGATATTCGTTTAGGCCTACTCTTAGGAGTAGCTTTTGGCTGGCCTAATGTTTTGCCTGCTATTTTTTTAGGTTACGGCATTGGTGCTGTAGTTGGTCTTTTGCTGTTAGCTTTTGGCAAAAAGCATTGGGGCTCCAAATTACCGCTAGGAACATTTTTGTCTGTCTCGGCTTTGATTGTTTTACTATACGGACAGACAATAGTTAATTGGTATTTAAATTTTATTAATTTACGATAATAAATATGCCCAACAAAAAAAAGAAAACTAATAAAGCAACCACTAAATACATTTTCGTTGTTGGTGGTGTTATGTCTGGCGTTGGTAAAGGTGTCGCCGCAGCTTCTATTGGTCGTATTTTAACGGGCAGAGGTTTTAATGTTAGTGCAATTAAAATTGATCCATATATAAACGTTGATGCTGGTACAATGAACCCAATTGAGCATGGTGAGGTTTTTGTAACTGAAGATGGTGATGAAACCGACCAGGATGTTGGTAATTACGAAAGATTTTTAAATAAAAATATTTATCGCGATAACTACATGACAACTGGTCGTGTTTATCAAGCGGTGATTGAGCGTGAAAGAAATCTTGAATATGGTGGTAAATGTGTTGAGGTGGTGCCTCATATTCCTTTGGAAATAAATTCTCGCATTGAAGCAGCGGTTAAGAAGACCGGCGCCGAAATTATGATTATTGAAATCGGCGGAACGGTTGGTGAATACCAGAACCTGTTGTTCTTAGAAGCCGCTCGTATGATGAAATTAACTCGTGGTCGAGATGTGGTTTTTGTAATGGTAAGTTATTTGCCAATTCCATCTCAATCAAGCGAGATGAAAACCAAGCCAACACAATATGCTATTAGAACTCTAAATGCGGCTGGTATTCAACCCGATTTTATTATTGCTCGTAGCGCTAAACCAATTGATCAGCCACGTCGCGAGAAAATTGCGGTTAATTGTAATATTCCCGCTGAAGCCGTTATTTCTGCACCTGACATTGAATCAATCTACGATGTGCCAGTTAATTTTGAAAAAGATAATTTAGGTGATCGCTTATTAGAGCATTTTGGCATAAAAACTCGCGGCAAAGATCTTGTTGAGTGGAAAGCCATGATTAGCCGTATTAAGACCGCTACTAAAGAAGTTAATATTGGTATCGTAGGTAAGTATTTTGTATCTGGTAGTTTTACTTTAACTGATTCTTATATCTCAGTTCTAGAGGCTATTAAACACGCCGGCGCAGCTAATCATTGCAAAGTAAAAATTCATTGGCTGTCTTCTGAAGAAGTTGAGAAAGAGGGAACTAAGTTGTTGAAAAAATTTGACGGTATTATTGTTCCCCAAGGTTGGGGAACGCGTGGAGCTGAAGGCAAGATTAAAACTATTAAATATTGTCGTGAAAATAACATTCCATATTTTGGTTTGTGTTACGGTATGCAAATGGCTGTGATTGAATTTGCTAGAAACGTTGTCGGTCTGAAAGACGCTAATAGTAGAGAAGTTGATCCTAAAACTCCATATCCAGTAATCGATATTATGGAAACACAAAAAGCTGCCCTGAAAGCCGGTAAGTACGGCGGCACAATTCGTTTAGGCGGTTGGCCATGTCGCTTAGTGCCTAATACTCATTTAGGAAAAGTTTATGCGAAAAAGTTTGGCGCCAAAAAAGTTGTTTCCGAACGTCATCGTCATCGTTATGAATTTAATCCAGAATATCGAGAATTGTTAGAAAGCAAAGGTTTGGTTGTTTGTGGAACCTCACCTGACAATAGTATTGTTGAAGCCATTGAAATAAAGAATCACCCATTTTTCATTGGTACGCAATTCCATCCTGAATATATATCTCGTCCATTAGATCCACATCCTTTGTTTGTAGAATTTGTTAAAGTTTGTTTAGCTTTAAAAGATAAAAAGAAATAGATAGATATGGCACTACCAGGAACTCATATTAGGGCTGCCTTAGAATTGAAAGACAAATTAATAGTTAGCGACCTTAAACCGTATCTCTCGGGTACGGTTTACCCGGATAGTCGTTATGCAACCAAACTTAGCCGAGACTTAACTCATAGTGAAGAATATACCAAGAAATCATTTTATGAAAATAGTGATTTCAAAAAGGGCTGGGCAGTTCATCAGCTGTATGATGAATCTCAGTACGAAGCTTTTATTAATAATCTTGGTTTTTTATTTTCTTCTACCGAACCTATACTGGATAATTTTTCAGATGATTGGTTAACTTTAACAGCGCTTAAGGTAGTACAAGACATATTAGATATTCAAACTTTCCCAATCAAAGATTATCTTTGTTGTTTAGATTATGTAGAATGTCCTAATAACGAAATTGAAGAAGATTTGAAAGATTATAATGCCGGTATTGTTAAGATGTATAAATCGTTACCAACTCAACCGACTGATTATTACAGTAGGTTTACTTTTCTTAAATTCAAACCGGGTCTAATTGATAAACTACTAAAACGAGCAGAAGAGTTCTCTGTTAATCAGATAATTATGGAAAAACTTAAAAATATATTTACTGAAACAATAAAAAAAATCCCTCTCGCTTGAGAGGGATTTTTTATAAGTATTATTTCTTATCAACTTTAGTTTCAGGTATAACGCTAACAACCTTGGCTGACTTTAGTTGGCCGGTAAATCTTAGTAATTTTCTAGTAGAAAATTTAACAATACCAGTAACTACGGCATAAAGAGTATCATCGTTACCGCGGCGTACATTCTTGCCTACGCGATACTTGGTACCTCTTTGGCGTACTAAGATTGCACCAGCGTGAACAATCTGACCATCTTGTAATTTAACGCCGAGTCGTTTACTTGCACTATCTCGGCCCAGGGTAGTTGAACCACCGGCTTTCTTGTGTGCCATATTTGTTTATATGGAGAGACGCGCCATGGCGCGTCTTTACCAAAAGTTTTAAATATTAAAGTATTATGAGTATATATAAAAATTGATATATTGTCAATAATTGGGTTTGTTGTAGATAAAGATTGGGTGTATAATCAAGATATTAATTAAAAATGTATAAAAATATGCAAGATAATAACCTTTCTAAGGTTGCCTGGATATTGGGCTTATGCTTGATAATAAGCGCAGTAATCGGAGCTGGTGTCTTTTATAAAGTAAAAGGCATGGATCGCTCTTTAACTGTAACCGGCTCAGCTAAAAAGACAGTCACGGCTGACGTAGCTAAGTGGACAGGTTCATTTGCTCGTACGGTGTTTGAAGCAGATTTAAAGTCCGGCTATTCTTCAATGGCCAATGATTTGAAGGTTGTTAAAAAGTTTTTTACTGATCGCGGTATCAAAGAATCTGATTTAGTAATTTCACCTATTTACTTAAATCAACAATACCGTGATCCAAATAGCCAAGGCCCTCAACAGTATATTCTAAACCAGACTGTTGAGATACAAATGAAAGATATTAAAAAGATTACTGATTTAGCTAAAGACACTCAGGCTTTAATAAATCAAGGCGTTATTTTTTCGCCCCAAGCTCCAGAATATTATTATTCAAATTTGCCTCAAACCAGAATCGATTTGCTAACCGACGCAGTGAACGACGCTCGTGCTCGAGCTGATAAGATTGCCTCAGCTGGCGGACGCAAAGTTGGTTCTCTAAAAACCGCTGATGTTGGTGTAACGCAAGTTACCTCGGTTAACTCAATTGACATTACTGATTATGGAACCTATGACACTTCTAAACCAGATAAAGATGTAATGATTACTGTTAAGACTACTTTCTCCTTAGAATAGAATCTCTAATAGATAATAAATAACGCTGACAACTTTTGCTGTCAGCGTTTTTTAATAGATTTACTCTTGTTCGGTTTTAATTTGATTTTAGAATCTTCGCTTTCTGATTTAGATATTTAGCGAACATCAAATAGTTTAATGGCACAATATAAGAGTTAGTAAAACTTTCAAGATAGTTTTCTTCCTTAGGACTGAATAGGCTTTTATCTAATTCCATGGAAACAGATTGAATTTCCGGCCAGGCTAGAAAGATAGTAATGGTTAGCGCCATAATGCAATGACCGATATGACTTGGCAACCAGTTTTCTTTCCTAATGCTTTTACTCAAAAACTTTTTCCTAATAAAAATAGAACTAACGATTAGTCCTACAATTGCTATAGAAACTATCAAGCTTGTAAAAAGAACCATAGATTCTTATCTCCCTTTTAAATTTATTTTTGTTTGCTTAGATAATAATGTATTATTTGATTTTTGTCAATCGTCAACTTGACGAAACACATCATATCTTTTAAGCTGGGGTTAAATTATTGTTGAACCTTCAAATATTAAATTATGAATAAAAACTACTATCTAGGCATATTGGGCTTAGAAGGAGAAGATGCCATGCTTGCTCAAATAATCATAAATCGCTTGCATGCATTACCGCGGACTGGTTGGGTTGACAGGGGAGTTAAGAACCCAGAAACCGTTGGAGAGCATACTGATCAGACCGTCCTGATAGCAAAGAAATATTTTGCTTTTAGGGGATTAAAAAAAATGCTCATAATCCATGACTGGGCAGAGTCAGATAAAGCTGTTGGTGATATTCGCACGGATGTTAATTGTCCAAAAAAAAGCCGCTGCAGCAAAGAAGAAAAATATAGAAGAGAGTTAAGGGCTATGGAAAATATTTGTTCAGGTTTTAAATCAGGCGGTGAAGAGATATTGAAGCTTTGGCTAGAGTTTGAAGAAAGAAAAACTTTAAGGGCCAGAGTTGGTGGCCAGATAGATAAGTTTCAGATGATTAAGAAGGCGTATTCTTATCAAAAAACTGGCCAGCCAATATCAGCTGAAGAGTTTTATATTCATAGTGGACCTGAAATTAGCAATGTTGTTTTGCGCCATGCGCTAGATAAAATTAAGCTGACGCTTAAATAATTTTTAGCATTTCAAAGAACACTGACAACTAAGTTGTTAGTGTTTTTCATATACTTTTACTTTTTCGCAACAACAACCATATGTGAACCGATGTTATAAAATACATCACCTAGTTTAATCGCAATATTTTTAATGATTTGTGGAAGATTTTTTGTCATTGGACACCAAAAATTAGGAGCCATTATTCTTTCTACTGTTGCCCCATTATCATTTAACTGTTTGGCGATTATTCTGGTTGTATAGTTACGTATATGTCCTGCGCTACTATCGTCAATTTTATATTCAGAATATTTTGGATATCTACCAAGCATTAAAAGAAGTCTGTTTTGAAGACTGGCTAAGTTTGGTGTAGATAAAAATATATAGCCGCCTTTTTTTAGGACGCGCAGAATTTCTTTAATAAAAAAGTCTGTGTCATATAAATGTTCAATCACTTCACAGGCAATAACAGCATCAAATGTTTCGTCGTTAAATCCGAGACCTTCTTCAACGTTCATGACTTGAGCTTCAACTCCATTAACGCAAGCGGCTTTTACTGCTTCTTCTGCGATATCAATTCCAACTACATTGTAACCACGTTTCATTAGTAGTTTAGAAAAAGATCCATCAGCGCAACCAATCTCAAGAATCTTTGCATTTGTTTTAGCAAATACTTTGTCTATTTCTCTAGCGGTTTTGAATAGATATACTTTATCTAGAAAAAAGTTATTTTCCGATTCAAGGGCAGCGTGGCTAGCGTAGCGTTTGTTATTAAAATTTTTGATTGTAATACTCATGTTTCTATATTAGTGTTTTTAGTCGCCTGAGTCTAGTGGTTGATAATCTTTTAGACCAACGGTTTTTGGCACAATGTTATATTCTTCATTATAATCAGCCTGAATTTTGCGGCGACGATTAGTCACATCAATAGCCAAGCGCATGGCTGGTGTAATTTTGTCGCCATACATAATAACTTTGCCTTCAACGTGACGAGCGGCACGACCAATGGTTTGGACTAAAGCTGTTTCATTGCGCAAAAAGCCGCTCATATCAGCGTCTAAAATTGCGACTAACGATACTTCGGGTAAGTCTAAGCCTTCACGCAATAAGTTAACTCCGACTAAAACGTCAAACACGCCGGAGCGTAATTCTTTTAATATTTCGACACGCTGTAGCGTATCAACCTCGCTATGAATATAGCTTACTTTTATGCCCTCATTAGTTAGGTAATCAGTTAATTCTTCAGCCATACGTTTAGTTAAAGTAGTAACTAAGACACGCTGCTTTTTGCGTACACGTTTATTAATTTCTAAGACTAAGTCAGTAATTTGATGCTCAGTTGGTCTAACTTCAATTTCAGGATCTAATAAACCAGTTGGACGAATAACTTGTTCTACAACTTGTTTTGAATTATCAATTTCATAAGCCGTTGGTGTGGCGCTAACGTAAATTACTTGATTCACTTTAGTTTTGAATTCAGTGTAAGTTAGAGGACGATTGTCGCGTGCACTAGGCAGACGAAAACCAAAATCAATTAAAGTGTTTTTTCTTGAAGCATCACCAGCGTGCATACCGCGAATCTGCGGCAAAGTCACGTGCGATTCGTCGATGAATAATAAATAATCGTCCGGAAAGAAGTCGATTAAAGTTTCAGGCGGGGAGCCGGCGACGCGACCAGACAAAAGACGAGAATAATTTTCAATACCTGAACAATAACCAGCTTGGCGAATCATTTCTAAATCATAATTTGTTTTTCTCTCTAAACGATCAGCTTCGCCAATTTTATTTTCAGCTCTTAATTCTTTTAATCTACTTTCTAATTCAGCTTCAATCAAGCCAATAGCATCATGCAGTTTTGGCTCTGTTGTCATGTAATGCTTGGCTGGTAAAATAGAAATTTTATCTAAGCTCTGACCTTTGTTGTCATCTAAATCAATTAACCAGATAGCTTCTTTGGACGGTGTGATAGTAAAAATAATTACTTTTTCAATTGTGTCACCATTTAGGTTAAGGCGAACAATCGCCTCACCAGTGGCTAGGTGAATATCGACACGGTCGCCGCGCACGCGAAATTGTCCGCGACTAAGTTGTTTGTCGTCGCGCTCGTATTGAATCTTAACTAGGCGGCGTAAAATATCATTGCGCTTAATTGTTTCGCCAACTGTAAAAACTTGGCTTAAACTTAAGTAGTCAATTTTTTCGCCTAAACCATAAATACAAGAAACACTCGCTACAATAATTACGTCCCGGCGATTAATAAGTGATTGCGTGGCCGCGTGTCGCAAGCGATCAATTTCTTCGTTAATGGTTGCCTCCTTTTCAATATAAGTGTCTGTTTGGGGGATATAGGCTTCTGGCTGGTAATAGTCATAATATGACACAAAGTAATGTACGGCTGCATCTGGGAAAAACTGCTTAAACTCGCTATAAAGCTGGGCTGCCAAGGTCTTATTATGGGAAATTATAAGCGTAGGCCGTTTAACATCAGCAATGATATTAGCCATTGTAAAGGTTTTGCCTGAGCCAGTGACACCAAGTAGGGTTTGGCGTTCAAAGCCCTTTTTAAGGCCTTTTGTAAGCTTGTTTATGGCCTCTGGCTGGTCGCCAGTAGGCTGGAAGGTAGATTGGAGGGTGAACATAGTGAATTCACTATATCATGCCTTATATTTAGGCACAATCAGTCGAAAAAATTGTAAAATTATTATTACATTTTTTGAGCATTTTACATATTTTAGCTAAAATAAGCCATTATATTTAATAGATAATTGTTAGGACTTGACAATATTTTGAATATAGTATATACTATGGGTAATTAACAATTTTTTAACCAAACACGAAGGGGGTGCTATGGGTTGCAGCTAACGTTTTTCCGTGGTGGGGCAGAGGGATTAATATAGTAATTTTTCTGCTCCAGCATTCCCGGATTTCAACTTTTAGTTTGTTGCCTTAACATATTTTTCGTTTTTCTCTAATTTCCCATAGAAAGGAGGTTCACCTTGGGATCAATATAATTGTCATATAAACGTCAGCGCGGTAAATGAGCTGCTAAAAATTAGCAAGATTGGCTCATAACATTTTTTTGAATGTAATTAAAAAAAGAAAGACCTGCCTTGAAAAAAACTAGCACATTGCTGTTATCTGGATAATGCAGAATAAATACGTTCATTATCAAGATTAAAACATCAAAGCTGAGATGATGCAAAAAGCCATCCAGCTTAAATCAAAAGGGAAGTTCAGAAATGACTTCCCTTTTTTATTATCCAAAAACCGCCCGCGGTAGCGGGCGTGTGCGTTTGATGGCGTAGCCCATGGGGCTATAATTAAAGTAGCTAAACTAGTAAGGAGGTGAAATATATTACAAATGCACGTTTATACAAACTCGACCATTGC
>JAPLWA010000002.1 GCA_026396835.1 Candidatus Falkowbacteria bacterium | reverse complement strand
GCAATGGTCGAGTTTGTATAAACGTGCATTTGTAATATATTTCACCTCCTTACTAGTTTAGCTACTTTAATTATAGCCCCATGGGCTACGCCATCAAACGCACACGCCCGCTACCGCGGGCGGTTTTTGGATAATAAAAACTCATTATCTAAATTGCTTGATAATGAGTTTCGGTTTCCTGCGCACGGAAACATTACAATTACACTTTGCGCTCATCAGGTCTATCTTCCGTTTGACGAAATTGATGTAATCATAAGGGTTTTCCTCCGTAGATTTCCGTTTATAAAAAACAATTATAAAGAACCAATGGGTTCACGTTAAATTACATTACAAATTAACGATAAGAATATCTTAATATACAATATATAGATAGTCAATAAACTCGGGCTTGCAAATTTTTTAACTTTTTTATAAGCTATAAACAGTCCTTTTCAAGGAATAAACCAATAAACAGATAGGAGTCGAAGATGAAGAAATTATTATCTTTATTTTTTATTCTTTCTTTCTTGTTATTTACAAGATCAATCATTAATGCCGAAGACGTTTCTAAAACAACTAACGGGCCTACGAGAGGCATCTGTTGCGTCAATTCAGCAGAAAACACATTGATCCCGGCTGACTTTGTCTTCTACGACAATGGCCAAAGCCTAAATAACGAAAGCAAATTAAAAGGCGCAGAAGTTATATCAGCAATTAATTTGCAGCAAAAAGAGAAGAAGAAAGAAGACGAAAGACAAAAGAAAGACGCAAGAGTTAAAGATTCCTTTATGAAAGCAGAGAATTTTGTTTTCAGTCCACCGCAGGAAGTTCTTAGGCTTTAAATCAAAGCAGCCAAGCTTAGAATTTCAAAACATCCTAGCCTCATCACCTAGGATGTTTTTAAAATAAAAAAGCCGCAATCTATACAGAAAGCGACCTTTACCGATTCAACGGTCAATGTGGGTTGAGATTTATAACAGCTTATGAAATTTCATATAACTATTAGCCTCCATTTAATTAATAAAAGAACCGCTTCATTAAAAGATTAGCATAATTTAGATAATCGTCAAATAAACTCACCCCTAACCCCTCTCTACCCCTTCGGGGTAAAGAGGGGAAGTGAAAATAATAGTTTTGATATTATTACTGATAGTGTTTAAGTCTAAAAAATTGGTATATAAATTTCCCCTCTTTGTGCGATAGCACAGAGAGGGGCTAGGGGTGAGTTGTGCCCAGAAAACACTAATTAAAAGATATTTAAGGCAATATGGTTGTCAAAATCCAAAAAGTGTGGTTATATAAAGCTATTACAAACGTCTTAACAGACGATTTTTTATATGGAAACAATCCGAAACATAGCAATTATCGCTCACGTCGACCACGGCAAAACTACGCTGGTGGATGCTTTGCTTAAGCAATCCAATACTCACCTTAAGAAAGAGATGGTTGGAACTGATTTAATCATGGATTCTAATGAATTAGAACGTGAACGCGGTATTACAATTTTTTCCAAAAACGCATCTGTAGTTTGGAAAGGAACTAAAATTAACATTATTGACACTCCAGGTCACGCTGACTTTGGTGGTGAAGTTGAACGCGTTCTAAAGATGGCAGATGGATGCTTACTCTTAATTGACGCTAAAGAAGGACCGATGCCACAAACTCGTTTTGTTTTGAAAAAAGCCCTTGAACTAGGACTTAGGATTATTGTCGTGGTTAATAAGATTGATAAACCCGGCGCTCGTGTCGATTATGCATTAAATAAAACTTTTGATTTATTTGTTGAACTCGGCGCTAATGACGAAACAATTGATTTTCCAATTATTTACGCTTCCGCAAAAAATGGTTTAGCTGGTGAGACTGATAATTTAGCTGAGATGAAAGATATTACTCCTGTCTTTGACACTATCATCAAGAATGTCGCCGCTCCGGCTGGTGATATTACCAAGCCATTACAAATTTTAATCATGACTATTACTGGTGATGCTTTTAAAGGCAGAATTGCTAGTGGTCGTGTTTATAATGGCGTTGTTAAAGCTGGCCAACAAATTGCTCGTATTAATCATGATGGAATTATTACAACTCATCGTTTAACTTCTCTAATGACTTACCAAGGTTTAGAAAGAGTTGAAACCAAAGAAGCTAAAGCTGGTGACATTATCGCTATTTCAGGAATTGAAGATATTAACATTGGTGAAACTATTGCTGATCCAACAAATCCAGAAGCTTTACCAGTATTACATATTGAAGAACCAACTGTTAAAATGATTTTCACTGTTAATGATTCTCCTTTTGCTGGTAAAGAAGGCAAATTTACAACTTCACGCCAAATCAGGGAACGTTTAGTTAGAGAATTAGAAAACGACATGGCTTTGAAGATGGTTGATGATGATCAAAGCGCTGGCTGGATTGTATCTGGTCGTGGTGAATTACACTTAGCAATTTTAATTGAAAGATTAAGACGCGAAGGTTATGAATTCCAAGTTTCCAGACCACAGGTTATTACTAAAGAGATTGATGGTAAAACCGTTGTACCGTTTGAACAAGTTTTGATCGAAGTTCCTGAAGTTTACTCTGGTAGCGTGATTCAAAAATTAGGCAGTCGTCATGGAGAAATGAAAGACATGCGTAAGGATGAAAACAATGTAGTATTTCTAGAATTTATTATGCCAACACGCGGCTTATTTGGTTACCGCACAGAATTTTTAACTGACACTCGTGGACTTGGTTTAATCAACTCCAGCTTTTTTGAATACCGTCGCGACGATGCTCCATGGCCAGAACGAGATCGTGGTTCATTGATTGCTTATGAAGCTGGCACAACCAATCTTTATGGCTTACTAAACGTTCAGGATCGCGGCATTCTATTCTTTGGTCCTGGTATTCCAATTTATAAGGGTCAAATCGTTGGCCAAAACTCTCGCGGTGAAGATATTGAAGTTAATATTTGTAAAGCTAAACAATTATCAAACATGCGCTCTAAAGGTGATGGAGTATCAGAACATTTCAAAGCACCAAAAACCATGGATCTAGAAGAAAGCTTGGAATATATTGGTGACGATGAATTAGTAGAAGTTACACCACTAAATATTCGTTTAAGAAAAGTAATTCTAAATAAGATTGAACAAAGGAAGAAAGAATTAGGTATTAAATAAGCGTCAGAACCACAGATTACACAGATAAGGGTCGCTGATTTACACTGATAAAGAATTTTAGTAAAAATAGAAGCTAGGAATATAATTCCTAGCTTCTTTATTATCTATATAATCAGTTTTCAATCTGCGTTCATCTGTGGTCTATTCTTCATCCTTAATATGATCTTGTAACCATTCCCATCTATCTAGCAATTGATCTTCAATAAACTCATCATTGTCATCATCAGTTAACAAACCACGCTCACGATAGTACTCAATAGTTTCTTCAACTAGCTGCTTATATGCATCACGGTCAAAAGCGGCTTGTTCTAGCATTTTTACTCTAATCAAATCAAATATTTCTTGTGTAATTGGATCCATATAGTTTTCTTTTATACCCTATATTCTATACCTTTTACCATGATTGTCAATCTTAGGCAGGCTTTACAAAGCAATAAAATAATGATAGACTATGGTCACATAATTTTTTATTAAAATAACTATGCCTAATACTAAATCTGGTACTAAAGAGCTACGTAAAGCTAACCGTCGCAACACTCGTAATGAGGACGCTAAAGATCAACTAGCCCTTATCTTAAAAAGAGTTCGTAAAGCTATTGCTGAAGGCAACGAAGCAACCGCTAAAGAAGCTTTAAAAATTGCTTTGAAGGAATTAGACAAAGCTGCTCGTAAAGGTCTTCTTAAGAAGAATACTCGCGACAGAAAAAAATCTCGTTTATCCATCGCGGTAAATAAGATCAAGAAATAAATTTACTTTATATAAAAACACCCTGATATACGTCAGGGTGTTTTTAGAAATTAGAATTATTTTATTAAACCAGAGTATGCGATTGCTCTTATTACATTCCAGTGCCTAGCAATTGAAGGGCTAAAACCAAAAGTTTTAATAAAAGTTTGAGCGGCATTTTTCTCTGCACTTAAATTACGTGCTGCCGTAGAACGAACACCGTAGCCCATCATCTTTAGAGCATTAACATCAGTTGAGTTCTTCATGTCAGCATTACGTCCATATACTAATTTGAAATTAGTGTAAGCTCTTGCTTCTACAGTTTTGATAACCGTGATTGGCCAACGACCATTAGCAATGTTTAGAACGTCAATCCAGTTGGCTGCAGTTTTTGGAGCAATACCATAAGCTTCTTTATATGAACTAATAGCGGCGGCTCTTTCGCCTGAACCTAGTTTTAAGGTAGAGTCAGTACCATTATTAATAAAGTAAGTTTCTGGATTGGCTTGATTAAATATTTCTGTTTTTTCATTAATAATTTTAGAGACGATATCTGTTCCTTGAACTGAATTACTTTCTATTATGTCATCTAAAATAATATCACCAACAATAATCTCACTTGACTGTCCGGATTTATTATAAAATTTTACATAAACTTTCTGGAATTTATTATTATTTAACAAACTCCAATTTATCTCTGGCTGATATAATTCTATATTAGCATTGTTAAAATCGGGATAATTTGAAATTGCTATACGATTAATATCTGATCCAACAGAAAACTTTAGCTTCACCAAAGGTAAAGAACTTGAGACGGGCAATTGACTAGCAGTAACCCTAAAGCCACCCTGAGGATTTTCGGTTGATTGCGGCGGGACTATTATCGGAGCAGAGCTCACGCCAGAACCACCAACTGGTAAAACAACTAGTGAAACTAATTTAGAAATACTGCCGCCCGCTCCATTGCAAGTGATACTGTAATCGCCACTACTTGTCGGTGAAATACTTTGACTTCCAAAGATTGCCGTTGAGAGCGTCCAAGAAGCGCTGCAATCTGTTGTGTTAGTAGAAGACCATGTTAATGTTGCTGATTCACCACTATTAATAATTGAGGGATTGATAGAAAGAGTTGCCGTTGGCAATGGTCGAACCGTCACCGTTGCAGTAGCATCATCGCTTCCGCCAGCTCCGGTACAAGTAACCGTGTAATCCGTATTAGCAACTGGTGAAACAACTTGAGTTCCGCTGGTAGCAGTGCTATTAGTCCATGAAGCAGAGCAACTAGTAGAGTTTGTAGATGACCAAGTTAAGGTCGTAGAATCACCTTGGTTAATAGTCGCAGG
>JAPLWA010000001.1 GCA_026396835.1 Candidatus Falkowbacteria bacterium | reverse complement strand
TTTAGATGAAATGACTATTCAACGCTATGTTCTAAACCAACAACATCACCAAGTAGAAATGCCAAGACTTCCACTACCGACTTAGCCCGCGTAGCGGGCAAGAAAGAAACCGCCAGCTTATTGCTGGCGGTTTTCATTTTAGAAAAAATAATAAAATTATAAGACCAATGATAATTCGATAAATTCCAAAGGCAGTAAAAGTATGTTTTTGGACATAGCTAATAAACCATTTAACAGCAAGTAGTGCGGTAATAAAAGATACCGCAAAACCGAGCCCTAAAACTTGCCATTCGTTAGCTGAAAACTGCCAACCATTTTCTAAAACATCAAGGCCGCTGGCGGCGGCCATAGTTGGTATGGCTAAGAAGAAAGAAAATTCTACAATTTTTTCGCGCGAAACCCCCATCAGCATTCCGCCGATTATTGTGGCAGCTGAACGTGAGACGCCCGGTATAACTGCTAGCATCTGATAAACACCGATCCAAAAAGAATTTTTAATAGTCAGGTCTTTGTTTGATTCTTTCGTTTTATAATATTTTTCAAACATAATTAAACCTAATCCGCCGATAATTAGAGCTAAGGCTACAACCAATAAATTGGTTAATAAAACTTTTTTTACAAAGGGATAAACAAGTAAGCCAATAATTATCGTTGGCACAAAAGCTGAGGCAACAAATAAAACATTATTCCATTTAGTTAAAAGTTTTTTAATATATAAAACAACGATTGCTAAAATAGCACCGAGCTGAATGTAAATATTAAAACTTGTTACAAAGGGTGTCAGAGGAATGTTAAAAATTTTACTAGCAAACATTAAATGACCAGTGGAAGAGATGGGCAAAAACTCAGTAATTCCTTCAATAATGCCTAGAATAATGGCGTGAATAAATGACATAATATTTAAGTTAAATATGTTATACTCAAAGTATATCATTATTAGCTTAATCGTATGAATGAAGTCATAAAAAAAGAGTTTCCTAAGCCATTGTCTTTAAAGAAGATAATTGGTCCAAGTTTTATTATGTTGGCCTTTGGGCTTGGTTCTGGTGAATTGATTTTATGGCCTTATTTAACCGCTAATTATGGCTTAGGTTTAGTTTGGGGAGCTTTGGTTGGTATTACTTTTCAATATTTTATAGATATGGAGATTGAGCGCTACGCCCTAGTTAAAGGCGAAAGCGTTTTTGTCGGTTTGGCTGGTCTATTTAAAAAGGCACCTTATTGGTTTATTCTTTCTACTTTCTTAGGTTGGGCTTTGCCAGGTATTATTGCTGCCGGCAGTAAATCCTTAGCAGCTGTTTTTGGCATAGCTAACTTTAAATGGTTGGCTATTTGTTTACTGTTAGTTATTGGTTTAACTTTAAGCCTAAATCGTACAGTCTATTCTTTGATGGAAAAAATAACTAAGTGGGTAATTTTACTTGGTGTGGCTTTTATTTTAGTTATGGCTATTTTGTCAGTTAACTTCGAAGCTATCAAAGCTTTGGGTCAAGGCTTAATAGGCATTGGAGCTGGTTTTAATTTTATTCCTTCAGGCATTAGTCTAGCAGTCTTGCTTGGTGCTTTTGCTTACGCTGGTGCGGGCGGAAATTTAAACTTAGCACAATCAATTTACATAAAAGAAAAAGGTTTTGGTATGGGGGCCTATGCTCACAAGATGAGCGGGCTATTTAAGAGCGGCAAGATCGATGAATCGTTTAAGTTAACTGGTGAAGATTTTGAAATAAACGCCGAGAGCATAAAAAATTTCCAAGGCTGGTGGAAAAGAATAAATACAGAGCATGCTCTCGTGTTTTGGTTTTTAGGTTTTACGGCCATGGCTTTGTTAATGCTTTTGTCATATAGTACAACTTTTGGTAAGGCTGATAATGCGCAAGGCGTTAATTTCTTAATTCATCAAGGCGCTAATTTGAGCACTATCCTAGGCGCTTGGGCAGGACCGGCCTTATTGTTTGTAATTGGAATTTTGTTGGTGCAAACTCAATTAGGAGTTATTGACTCGACCTCTAGAATTATGGCTGAAAATACAGCGTTAAAAAAGATTCAGCTATCAGGCAAAAAAGATGTTAACTTAAGCAAGATTTATTATTTCTTTGTTTGGGCACAAATTTTATTTGGTATACTAATGTTCTTGTTTAACTTTTATGAACCAGTAACCTTGATTGTGATTGGAGCGGTGATCAACGCCGTGGCGATGATCGTCCACATCTTCTTAGTCTCATATCTTAATCAAAAAGCATTACCTAAAATCTTTCGCCCTAAGTTGTGGCGCCGATTAGTATTAGGAGTAATTTTTATTTCATTCCTTTGTTTCGGCGTAGTTACTCTATGGAGTAATTTTCTTACTTTGTGGGCAAACCTAATAGCAAAAATATAAAAATAGTTAAACGTTGGCTGAATATTTTTTAGCTAGTGTCTTCAAATCAAATTTATTCGCCAATTTGGGTTCTTTTATTATCTAAGCTATTGACATATTCATATAAATGTGTTAAGTACTAGGGTATCTATTAATAAAACAATATAAATTATTCGAGCTCAGAAGGAGGCTCGTTATTTATGGATAGAGAAAAATTAGTACTTTTTTATTCTGCCACTCTTTGGAAACCAGTTTAAAGGAAAGGTTCTTGCACTTTGTCAACTTGCATCTAAATTCCAGAAATGGGCAAGTAAATATGGTCTTAGCGATGAAGAGTCTTTAGCAGTTTGGAAGGCCGGCCTTTCGACTGACGAAGATAAGCATTACATGGTAGAAATAGCACGTTCAGCAATTAATAAATTACCCAATGAAGGAATTGTTGATTTAACTGAAGTTGTATAAAATTTATAATCACGAATTGGTTTAGTTTGCCTAAAAGTTGCCCGCATAGCTCGGCTGGTAGAGCAGTGGTCTGGGAGATCACCGGTCGAGGGTTCAAATCCCTTTGTGGGCGCTTATCCGGAAATGAACTTTGTTTCCGGATTTTTATTTGGAAATTCATTAACTTGACGAATGTTTTTCATTAGTGTAATTTCTTAATGTTAAAAATGAATTGTTCTTTGGTCATATAGCTCAGTTGGCAGAGTGGTGGGCTCATAACCCATAGGTCGGGGGTTCGATTCCCTCTATGACCGCTTCTCCGGAAATATTATGTTTTCGGAGTTTTTATTTTAAGGCTTGACTAATTCATGTCATGCTAGTAATAATTTATTCATTGCTGATGATAACTCTGGTGTTTAGTAGCGGCGAGCGAAAAACACTAGTGGCACTATGGCTTTATCAAGCTGTCACAGCTACAAGAGCGAGGGTATAAATTCCCTCTACAGGCAATCTCCGGGTATATGCAAATGTATATCCGGATTTTTTATATTTGATTTTTCCATTATCAAGTGGCATACTGGCTTTGAAGACTATTATTATATTTTTATATGTCAGGACACTCAAAATGGGCGACAACGAAACGCGCCAAAGCTGTAGTAGACGCTAAACGCGGCACTGTTTTTACTAAAATTAGTAATATTATTACGATTGCTGCCCGCAAAGGCGGTGATCCAGCTATGAATTTTGCCCTAGCTCAAGCCGTTGATCAGGCTCGAGCCGTCAATATGCCTAAAGATAATATAGAAAGGGCAATCAAACGCGGTACTGGCGAAGGCGGCGGTCAAGCCATTGAAGAATTGGTCTATGAAGGTCATGGCCCTGCTCAAAGCCAGTTTGTGGTTAGAGTTTTAACTGATAGTCGTAATCGCGCGGCTTCTAATATTCGTCATTTATTCAGTAAGAGTGGCGGTTCTTTAGGGGCGGTTTTATGGAATTTTGATCATAAGGGAGTTATTTTAATTAGCGAAGAGAATTGGGAAACCAGTAAATACTCTTGGGATGATTTTGTTCTTGAATCAATTGATAATGGAGTTGATGACATTATTCATGAAGAGAATGGAGTAATAATTTATACGAAGCCGGAAGATTTAATGAAGGCTAAAGTTTGGTTAGAATCAAAAAATCTTAAAACCGAATCAGCTGCTATGGAATATGTGGCTAAAGAAAAATTAATTTTGAATGAAAATGATAAAGCGAAGGTAGAATCTTTTATTGAAGCTTTAGATGACGACGAAGATGTTAGTGATTACTTCACTAACGCTGAAATATAGGGTTGGTTAATAGTCTCGTGCACGAAAATGTAAAATTAGTGAATACTCTCCTGTCATCCCGGCGTAGGCCGGGATCCATTTATAGCTTAAAATTAAGTTTTAATTGCTATGGGAGGGAAGAGCTATTATGTCTATATATTAACTAGCGAAGTTCATGGTACGCTATATATTGGTATGACTAGCAATCTCGTGCAGAGAATTTATGATCATCGTATTGGTAAGTATGAAGGCTTTACTAAAAAGTATCATGTGAATCGATTGGTGTATTATGAAATATTAGAGGATGCTAGTTCAGCGGTATCTCGAGAAAGACAAATGAAAGAATGGCAACGTCAATGGAAAATAAATCTTACTAATAAATTTAATCCTGAGTGGAAAGATTTATATTCAGATGTTATTAGACTCTGTTCGTAATAATAGATCCCGGCCTACGCCGGGATGACACACCTTATAATCACGTTTATGTCTAAAAGAATTATTATTGGTTTTGATCCAGGAATTGCTGATACCGGCTATGGTGTCATCGAGGATCAGGGCAATAAAATGATTTGTTTAGAATATGGCTCAATAAAAACTCCAGCCAAGCAAGCGCTGTCACAGCGTTTAGTTTATATTTATAAAGAAGTTTCAGCTTTATTAAAAAAATACAAACCAGATTTAGTTTCAATTGAACATTTATTTTTTTGCCGCAATGTAAGTTCGGCTATGGCAGTTGGAGCTGCGCGTGGCGTTTTGCTATTAGCTGTTGAACAAGCCAAGGTAGAATTAGTTGAATATACACCTAATCAAGTTAAGCAGGCGATTTCTTCATATGGCGCTGCTAGTAAGCAACAGGTACAGAAAATGGTGAAACTATTTTTGAACTTAAAAGAAATTCCTAAGCCGGATGACGCCGCTGATGCATTGGCGATGGCGATTTGCGCGAGCAGTAAGAAATAAAATTTTATTTAATTAAGTTCGTCTATAAATCCTGTGTCTAATCTAATTTTAATAGCACTAATATTCCTGACGGCTTATTTTGTGATTAAGCCTACTGTTTTTTTTCGGTCTGGTTTTCAATTAAATTTAGTCACAGCGCCGATCTTAGTATTATTGTTCACAATCCTTTTTGGGCTAGTGGACTTTAATACTATTGCCCAGGGAATATTGGGCTCAGGTACTATTATTCCATGGAAAGTTTTAATAATATTTTTTGGGAGCGCGTTTATATCGATAAGTGCTGATAAAAGTGGTATATTTGATCACATTTCAGTTTTGTTTTTAAACAAAGCACGCGGCAGGGGTGTAGTTCTTTTTGTTATAACTTACTGTTTTGCATGGTTTTTATCGGTTTTTGCATCAAATGACATTGTTATCTTAACTTTAACGCCGATTGTTTTCTATTTTTCCATCTATTCAAATGTCAATGTAATACCCTTATTGTTTGCTGAATTCATTGCAGCAAACAATGGAATTTTCTTTATTACTGGTAATCCAGTTGATACTATTATTGCTACTTCGCTTAATATTGATCAGACAAGCTATATAATTAACACTATTTCTCCGACAATAGTGCTTTCACTTGTTAGTCTAGTTTTGCTTTTTCTGTATTTTAGAAAAGTGATAACGAAAAATTATAAAGTTAAAAACTTACTCAGATCAGTTAGAAACTGGTTTGACGCTAAATTAAGCATGGTTTTGCTGATTGCAGTTATTGCATGTCTTTTAATAAGCAGTTATTTGAAAATGGATCTTTGGCTAATTGTCTTATGTGGTTTTGGTTTGTTCGTGATCAAAGACTTGTTCATTCCATTTCTATATCATCATAAATTATTTGAAAGTGCTCATGGAAAATTATGGAGAATTCATCAAACAATTGTGGGCATGCCATGGGATATTTTGCCATTTATTTTAACCATGTTCATATTAATGGTCGCTTTAGATCAAAACGGTTTTTTTAATATTATTTCGATCTGGTTAACTCAAGTAGTTCAGACGAGTTCATTAAAGGCGAGTTTAGTTTTTGGTGTATTGTCATTGCTGACTGAAAACATGGTTAATAATCAACCCATGGCAATAATGTTTAGTCACATTTTTACTAATGCCAATTTACAAATTAGCCCCAAGGCTTTTAAGGCCGGACTTTACGCTGTAATTTTGGCTGGCAATGCCGGTGCTTCGCTTACCATGGTTGGAGCTTTGGCTGGATTAATGTGGCAGAAAATACTAAGGCATAAAGGCATGGTTATAAGTTATTGGGATTTTACTAAAGTAGGATTATTCGTTGTCTTGCCTTCTGTTATTATTTCATTCTTTGTATTGGCGTTTACGTTATAATTTTTTTAATAAATTTTTAACTTTATAATATATTCTGTACACAAATAGTGTACGAAACCATTGACTTTTGGCCTTTTTCGTGATATACTTGGTATATAAGTGAAAATAATTCATTAAACAAAATTTTTAATGAATTAAAAAAATTGTCTATCTCAAAGTTCTAATAGACAAGCAAAAACAAAAACAAAGTATGTCCGTTAATCATCAAAAGTTTGGTACGATTTCTTGGAAGTCATACCAACTCATAAGAAAGAAAGCAATGGAGCAGGAGCTCAGCTGGTCTGGGCTCGTTATTAGCTTGTCCATTGCTTTTTTTGTTGTAGCAGGTTGTGCTGGCTTTTTAAGGCTCGCTTACACTTCTATAGAAAATAATAATAACTCAGCTAAACAGCTTGATGGTGAAAGACTAATTCAATCTGGTGCTTTGGTTAAACTTTTTGTAAATAGGGCTTCAGCTGCGACGCTTGATCTAAAGGCCGTGCCGATTAAAGACACTAATCATATTTCTATTGAGCAAGGTAAAGCCGGAACACAAATTGTTAAATTAAAAAATACTGGTAAAGATTCTTGGAAGCCAGGTGAAGTTAATTTAGAAACTGGGCTCTATCTTAAAACATTTTCTAAATTGCAAACTTCAACTTGGTTAAAATTTTATCGCCCAGTTTCCCTTACTAAAGAAGTAAAGCCGGGTCAAAGTGTTGATATATCATTTCCAATTAAAGCCCCAACTGATTTTGAGGGGACTATTCAAGAAAATTTTCAATTAGTCAGAGATGAGCGACCCATTGCTGGATCGCTGGTTCGTTTTTTTATAACAGTTACTAAACCAGTTGTGGCTAGCTCAACTACTATTCAAAATCAGGTTAAATCAAATACAACTCCAGCCGCACCGATTGCTCCAATCGTTGCGCCAAAGGTAGATTTTTGTATTTCCATGATTAATGATGCGACATCATATCAAAACTGCAACACTTCAGCTCAAGAAAGCCCAAATGATAATGGAATTATTTTTAGCCCCTTATTAACTAAAGAACCGAATATTAGAGTTGGTTTGTTTAATTCAGATATTGCTCAGCGCATTACTTTTAATACTATTTTTGATGTTTATGCCGGTAAGGATGTTCTATTTTCCGGTGTTCAGCCTAATATTTTTATATCAGCAAGCTTTGATGCTGCTTCCAAGCGTTACGCCGTAAGACTAGTCGATATGGCTAAAACTACGGCGTCGCCGCTAAGGTTTGTGCCACGCGATTCTATTAACGGTGTTGCGACTTTACTTGATTCTAAGAGTACAGATAATCGTTTTAGAAACGTAATTGAAATGCGCTATACCGAGCCAGCTAAGAAAGTTTGGCTAATCAATGAATTACCTTTAGAAAGTTATTTGAAAGGTTTGGCTGAAACAACTAATGCTTCGCCAATAGAGTTTCAAAAAGTCATGGCTACAACTGCCCGTACTTATGCTTTGTATCATTATTTACGCGGCGTTGAATATAATATTCCTGACGCTTCAACTAAGCACGCTGATGACCATTTTCATATTGATGCTTATTACGATCAGGTTTATCGCGGTTATAATTCTGAGTTACGCATGAGCGGCTTAAGCGCCGCGATTGACGCAACTCGTGGTGTCACAGTTGCCTATGCTGGTAAGCCAGTTGTAACTCCGTATTTTTCAAATTCAGACGGACGAACTCGCGATTGGACTGAAGTTTGGGGTGGCGCAATTAAGCCATGGTTAAGAAGTGTATTAGTACCACAAGACACAGGCAAGAATTTATTTGGTCATGGTGTTGGAATGTCGGCTCGCGGTGCTCTACTTATGGTAACAAGCGGAACCAGTTGGCAAAATGTATTGAAGTATTTTTACACTGGAATTGATTTACTTAAAATTTATTAAATATTATTTGGTTTTATTATATGGACGAAACAAACCATGAATTAAATAAAAATTCACTAGAAGATTCTAAAAGCAGATTGGATGCTTTGAAAAACAAGCTAGCTGAAAAAAAACAAGAGCAGGCTAAAAAAGTTCTTAGTGACGATGAATTTGCTAAAGAAGTTGCTGAGATGGCGCTGGGCAATATTAACCTTAACAACATTCAAGAAAAAAAAGGTGGTAATTTAGAATATTCCCGTTCCGTTATAGAGAAAAGGATTGAAGCTAATAAAAAAATATTGCAAACTGAGTTAATAGCTAAGGAAAATTTAATAACTGAGACTGGTTCTCAAATTAAAGAAGCCGAAGCGCTGTTAACCGAAGATGATCTGACTACCAACGAAGAGATTAAAGCCTTAATTAACGACCTTAACATTGAAAAAGAAGCTCTTAAAAACGATATAGAATTTATCAACAAACAATCAGAACATCTTAATGAGGAAAAAGAATATGGCAATAAAGAGTTAGATCATTTTGTTGAGGAACAAAAGCACTTTGCTACCTCGCCTTATACTTTTGCGGTTGATAATATTATAGAATCCAGAAGCTCTCTAAAAGAATCTCTTAAAGAAGAAGATAGTAATGAAAATTTTGATTTAAGACAACCAGTTAAGCCAAAGGATATGTCCGAAGCCGAATGGATCGGCTCTATTGAAGACAGGGCTAAGGAGATTAATGAAATAAAGGTTTTTTCTAAAAAGGTAGATGAATCTGTAAAAAAATGGGGTAGTTTTGAGATTAATAACCCTGCCTCTATGGAGGCGCTTCTAAAAAAGATTAACCAAGAATGTCCGACAAATTTATCGGCTGATAAAAAAACAGAAATTATTTCTAGTCTAATTTTTAACTCCAGCCAAGAAGATAAATATTTAAATAAAAAGTTATCTGAAAATAATAAGAAATTGCAAACAATCGACTTCATTAAACAATATCCTGCTGATTATGAAAATATTCAAAAACAAATTAAGGAAATAGAAGAATCTGTAGAAAGAGTAAAGGCTAAGTTATCAGGCTCCGAGGATGAGATTGGTAAAATTTCAAAATCCATTGATTATTCTATTGATTGGTTAAAAACATATCCCCGAAGAGAGGGTTGGCGCAACGGAGAATCCTTAGTTAGTGAAATTAAAAATGACAGTTTTAATAAAAATGAATTTGGTGGTTTGAATAAATCAAGTTTTTTAAGTCATGTAAGGGCCATGATTCCTTTTTGGCAAGGGGTAGTTAATGAATTCAGTAAAAGATTAACTCAACTTGAGTCAACCTTGTCCAATGATAGCGGCATAGATATTAAAGATATAAATAGTAAGGTCGCTAAACTATACGGTTCAGACGAAGTAATTGAAAGAATCGAAACAAGAAATATGGTGAATCATAGTAACTTAGTAGAACTTGATGAAAGAAAGCCGTCTATTTCAAATACCGAAAAAATGATTAAAGAAGAAGAAATAAGTCTTGTTGAAAAGAAATCTCAGTTAGCAGAAAAAGCCAAGGCCTTTATTAACTATTATGAGCTTAAAAATCTTTCTGATAACGCTAAGCGTTCTAATGATTATAGTGTTATTAGAGAAAAAGAAGATTTTGATAAAGAGAAAGTACGCTATCTTAGCGAAAGAGATCGTGCTATCCAGGCATTAACAAAGTCGGAGTATTATATGTCTTTAGATTACGAGATAAATAATTGTAGGTTGAGCGCCAGCGATAAGGTTCTTCAAGAAGATAATAGCTCTCGTGATTTAGTAGATAAACTTATTAAAGATAGAGCTAATATTTATAGTAAGATTAGGGCTAAAGAGCTTGCTAAAAAAGAGCAGGAGCAAGCCGATCAAAAAATTCGTGGCAAATTTAAAAATTTGTTTAAATCAGATAAGGATAAACCAGATTATGACGAAGAGATTAAAGATTTAGAAAAAAGAAAAGGCGAACTTTCAAAAAGTATTGAAAAAGCTAGTGATACTAGAGAAAGGACAATTAAGATTATTGCTTCAGCTAAAAACGTCTACGGTGTTAGCGCCTATTCTGCTTTTGAAAGAATACCCGAATTAAAAGGAATAATGAAAGTTGATGAATACTTAGATAAAATAAAAGAAATAACAAGCAATAAAATTGCGGAAAAGTTTCCTGAAGATAAGCAAAAAATAGTTGATCAATTTTTAGAGATCGAAAACAAATTAAAATTAGCCGAAGAAGAATACAATAAATATCGTCAAAAAAGTAATTAAAATTTATTAAATTTATTTAAAAATAATATTCATATGAATGAAAAAAATTTAGACATTATGACAAATTCATCTGGTGAAGAGAGTATGTCTCTAGAATTAATGAGATTAAATAATACTCTGGCCGACTTCATGCGTCAGCAACAGGTTATTATAGATGATCTTGATGCTCAGGGAATCGACATAGCCTCACCTGAGGCTAAGGCAATTTTAGATCCAATTTCATTACAAGTGGCTGAAGTTAATGAGAAAATAGCAGAAGAGACCAACCGGATGGGGGTTATGAAAGAGGCTGCGTAAAATAGTTAATATAAAAATATGGGATTTAAAGAAATAAAAAACCTGGATGATATTGTGCCTCATGAAGGAGCTAAAATTAATTCAATTTCTATTAGTAAGACCGGCGAACTGCGCGGCATAGATGTTGAGCCAATTTCCGAGCTTAATATAAAAGAAGAGAGGCTCGATGAAAAAGGTGAAGAGCTTACTGAAAATTTCGAGAAAGCTATCTACGGTAATTCCGCATCTAAAAAAATAGCTGACATTAGTCATCATAAATATATAAGAAGTGAAGACAGAAAAAGAAGTAGGAACGACAAAAGATAAAAAACCACAAAGACAGGTTATTTAAAAATATAATAAGAGAGTAAATATTAAACAGAGCCTAGCGCTCTGTTTTTTATGTATTGACGACTGCTTAGCTTTATGATAATTTGTCTATTAAGTGATATTCATTGATATTACTTAACGTACCTAAGCAGTACATTAAATAGTATAACTATAATTAATTAGTTGTTGGATGAAATAATCGGCAATGAAATTAGTTAGTGTTTAGTTATACAATTGAGCGAGAGTAATAAATGTTTTTGATAATTAGATAGCGCGGGAACAATAAACGTTCCAAGGGTTAAAATAACCTAGCTAAAAGACGATTCAAAGATAGGGAGTAATCTCAATTATTTTTAAACTAGCTAGCTGACGCTGGTTAAAGTAATGAAGGCTCTTAATATCAATGTAGGCGTAAACACATCGATCTTATCAGAAACAAAGACACCTTTTATAAACCGCCTGCTCTGCCTGTTGAGGAGCAAAGCTATTTATAACAAGGTGTTTTTTTTATTTAGAAATTAAGCTATAATTGTAGGTAACACAGCTTGTGTTTCTTTTTATGTATAAGCTTAAGCATGTATTTAGAAAAGCTAGAAGTTCAAGGTTTCAAATCGTTTGCCAATAAAAATAGCCTAGTTTTCCCTGGTATTATTGATCAGGATAGACGCGGCTTAACGGCAGTGGTTGGACCTAATGGATCAGGTAAATCAAATATCGCTGATTCAGTGCGTTGGGCATTGGGTGAGCAAAGTATGAAAACACTTCGTGGTAAAAAATCCGAAGATGTTATTTTTTCTGGTTCTGACAAAAAAGGCAAGCTCGGTATGGCTGAGGTGTCTTTATTTTTTAATAACGAAGATCGACAGGCGCCGCTAGATTTTTCACATTTTGTTTTAACGCGTCGTCTTTACCGTGATGGTGAAAGTGAATATTTAATAAACAATGCCAAGGTTCGTTTATTAGACGTGCAGATGTTATTGGCCAAAGCTAACGTTGGGCAGAAAACCTATAGCGTTATTGGCCAAGGTACAGTTGAAGGATTTTTGAACACTTCTTTATCAGAACGTAAGGAATTTTTTGATGAAGCAACTGGTGTTAAACAATTTCAAATTAAACGTGACGACTCACTTAATAAACTTCGCTCTAGTTTAGAACATTTAGGCCAAGCTGAAATGTTGTTGGCTGAAATTGAACCTCGTTTAGGTCATTTAACTCGCCAGGTGACAAAATTAAAAAAGCGCGGCGAAGTTGAAGTTGAGTTAAGAGAACTTCAGTTGGCGTATTATCGCACCGTTTGGCATGAACTTAATGATCGTTTTAAGGAAGCCAATGAAAAATTATTAGTTTTAGAAAAAAATAAGCAAGTTAAAGAAAAGAAATTAATTAGTTTACAAAATGAACTAGAATCTTTAGAGCGTAATTCTTCTTCCGACAGAGAATTTAATACTTTGCAAAGAACTTTAGCTGAGAAGCAAGTCGAAAAAGAAAAGATAGCAGCTGAGCTAGCTAAGATTGATGCTCGTCTTGAGGTTGGCTTAGAGCGCGCTGGTAAATTTGATACAGCTTTCCTAAAACGTCGCCAAGGAGAATTGGACAGAGAAAAAATTAGATTAGATGAAGAATTAGTTAGACTAAATGAAACGGTTGTAAGTGCTAAAAAAGACGTTGATGCTCTAGAAATTGATCGTGAAAAATTAACCAAAGAAATAACAGCTTTGCACGAAGCTTTAGGTTCAGATGAAGCGATTAGCCGTGATGATGAATTAGTTAAGATGGAAAAAAGACTTAATAAGTCTTTGGAAATGTTGGGCGTCGCCGAACAATTAGAAGATCCTGTCATGATCAAACGTGCTTTAACAGAATTAAGGAAAGAACTATCCGAGCTATCTGAATTAGCCGCGCACTTAACTCAATCTTCGTCTAAGAAAACACAGAGTTCCTTAGTAGCTTTGACACAACGCAAAGAAGCGATTTTAGAGCGTTTAGTTGATAGTCGCCACACTTTAACGGTTAACGAGGAGAGACTTCGCTTAGAAGAAACCAAGCGCAAAGATATAGAAAGAGAGTTAAGCTCAATTGCTAATACTGTAAAATCTGACACTGGTGCTAATCCAGCTGACCGTCAGGCCGTTGAGCAAAACTTGGCTGCAATTGATAAAGAATTAACTTCAATTAGGCAAAGACTTAGTGTTTATACTAATGAACAAACTGAAGCTAGGCAGAAATTCTTTGCTTTACAAAGTAGTCTTCAGACTTTGCAAAATGAAATTAACTCAATTGCTAACGAACTTAATGAAAATAAAGTCGAGGCTGCTCGTCAGGAAACTAAGTTAGAAGATTTAGAAAATGGTATTAGACAGGATTTGGGTGGCTTAAAAGAAGTACGTGATGAACGTGCTAAAGAGTCACTTGATCGTTCTTCGGTTCAAGATAAAATCATGCAACTTAAGCGTCAAATGGAATTGATTGGCGGCATTGATCCAGAAATCGAAAGTGAATATATTTCTACTAAAGAACGTCACGATTTCTTAATGAATCAAGTTGATGATTTATTAGCCACTGGTCAATCCTTAGAACAAGTCATTGAAGAGTTGGATGCTAAAATTAAGGAACGTTTTGATAAGGAGTTTAAAATTATTTCTCAGAAGTTTGAAGAGTACTTTAAGATTTTATTCAATGGTGGTATCGCTAAAATTATTAAAGTCATGGCTGATGACGAGAATGACGAAAAAGATGATACTAAAGAAGAAGTACCAGAGCCAGTTATTATGTCAGCCTCAGCTACTAAATTAAAACGCATTAAATACTTGCAAAAGTATAATGCAACTGGTTTGGCTGGTATTGAAATTCAAGCAACTCCGCCAGGTAAAAAAATTAAATCGATTACTATGTTATCGGGTGGTGAAAGAGCTTTGACCGCGATCGCTTTGATCTGCGCAATTATCAGCGCCAACCCATCACCATTTGTGGTCTTAGATGAAGTTGACGCTGCTTTAGATGAAGCTAACTCAGAAAGACTAGCTAAGATTTTAGATGATCTATCCCATAAGACTCAATTCATTGTTATTACTCACAATCGAGCTTCAATGCTTAGAGCAGCCGTGCTTTATGGCGTTACTATGCAAGAAGATGGTGTTTCAAAATTGCTAAGCATTAAATTAGACGAAGCTAAATTTAGGTAGAAAAATATTATGAAAAAATCAGAAATTCGAAAGGATTATTTATCTAATCGTTACGTGATTATTGCTCCAGGCCGAAAAAAACGACCACATCAGTTTAGCCAACAGATTTTTGAAACTCATACCGACAGTCCTTTTACGACTGATAAGATAAAAAAGGGAGCCATTTTAGATTCTATCGGCAAAGCTGCAAGCAGAATTATTGCTATTGCCAATAGGTTTCCGGCAGTCACGCCAAATAACCCTAAAGCTTATGGTTTTCAGGAGGTGATTGTTGAAACGCCTAGTCCAAACACGCGCTTGGCTGATTTAAGTCTTAAACAGGTAAAAGATTTGTTTACCATGTACCAGAGGCGTACTAAATTTTTGTTGAAAAAATCAAAACTTAATTATTTAATTTGTTTCAAGAATGAGGGGTTAGATGCTGGTGCCTCGATTTCGCATGCCCACTCACAAATTTTTGCGACTGAAGTCGTACCCTTGAGAATCGTTGAAACCAAAGATCGTTTAAGTGAATATAAGATTGAACATGGTCATTCTTTTTATAAAGACATTATTAAGAAGGAAATGAAGTCGCCACGCGGAATTTTTGAAGATAAAAATTTAGCTGTTTTTTGCCCTTATGCTAGTGCTTATGAAAATGAGGTCTGGATTGTTACTAAGCGAGAGCTGGCTGATATTACTAAGTTGACCGGCGCCGAATTAAACTCAATGGCTAAAGCTTTGTTATATTTATTACAACCATTGAAAAAAATGAATGCGCCTTATAATTACTTTTTCCATGCTGTTAAAGGATCAGCTCCAGAGCATATCTGTTTACGAATTCAACCTCGAGCACATATTTGGTCAGGAGTTGAGCTTGATTCAAGTATGACAGTCAATTGGGTAGTGCCAGAAGATGCAGCTAAAATGTACAGAAAAGCCTTTAAAAATAGCTAATTTTAGACATTTTATAAATTCTAAAATATAGCTTACGCTTACTCTTGACACTTTTTCCAAGATACCCTACAATTATCTTACTAATCTGCTTAGTTATTTGCTTATCGGCTATACATAATTTAAGCGAAAATTTGAAAACACGTAAAAGAAAAAACAGTGATATAAACCTATTCGTTTGTGTCTCTGTTTTTTCTTTCGCGTTTGAGAGAAAAGGAACTTTGATAACAGAATATGACAATCAATCAAGAATAAATCAATGGAACCCAGATCGATATCTGGGACATCCCGGATCAAGTCCGGGACAAGTTTTTTGTGCTAATAGGCGTCAATTCAGGAAAACTCTGGTTCACCTCCCCGGTGAATCGATCCCGACATTTTGTCGGGGCAAAATTAAAATTTATTACGCTTTCGGGCTAATACGTTTTCTAGAAACAAACTAGTAAAAATATATTTGAGAGTTTGATCCTGGCTCAGGATGAACGCTGGCGATGTGTCTAAGGCATGCAAGTCGAAAGCTGGTAGCAATACCGGCTTGGCAAACGGGAGAGTAACGCATTGGTAACTTACCTCGAAGACGGGAATAACCCACCGAAAGGTGGAATAATACCCGATGGTAGTGGGGGGACAAAAGTCATTCCCACTTAAAGGCTCCGACGCTTCGAGAGAGACCTATGTTCTATCAGCTTGTTGGTGAGGTAATGGCTCACCAAGGCGACGACGGATAGCGGGTGTGAGAGCATGACCCGTCTCACTGGGACTGAGATACTGCCCAGACTCCTACGGGAGGCTGCAGTCAAGAATATTCCTCAATGGCCGAAAGGCTGAAGGAGCGACATCGCGTGCAGGAAGAAGCCCCTCGGGGTGTAAACTGCTTTTATTTGGGAAGAACTATGACGGTACCAAATGAATAAGGGGTTGCTAAACTCGTGCCAGCAGCAGCGGTAATACGAGTACCCCAAGCGTTATCCGGATTTATTGGGCGTAAAGCGTACGTAGGCGGCTTGTAACATCTCTTGTTAAATCCCAAGGCTCAACCTTGGGGCTGCAGGAGATATGGATAAGCTAGAGACTGGAAGAGGCAAGCGGAATTGCTGGTGTAGGGGTTAAATCCGTTAATATCAGCAGGAACACCAAAAGCGAAAGCAGCTTGCTAGGACAGTTCTGACGCTCAGGTACGAAAGCGTGGGGAGCGAATGGGATTAGATACCCCAGTAGTCCACGCCGTAAACGATGAATGCTGAGCATCGGGAGTTTCGACCCTCTCGGTGCTGTCTATCTAAGTTAACACCTTAAGCATTCCGCCTGGGGAGTACGGCCGCAAGGCTAAAACTCAAAGGAATAGACGGGGACCCGCACAAGCGGTGGAGCATGTGGTTTAATTCGACGATAAGCGAAGAACCTCACCAAGGTTTGACATCTAGCTGCAGACCCCTGGAAACAGGGGAGCCTTCGAGGGTGCTAGACAGATGCTGCATGGTTGTCGTCAGCTCGTGTCGTGAGATGTACCGTTAAGTCGGGTAACGAGCGCAACCCCTACCCTATGTTTTACGTGTCATAGGGAACTGTCTGCTTTAAGCAGGAGGAAGGTGGGGATGACGTCAAATCAGCATGGTTCTTACACCTTGGGCGACACACGTGCTACAATGGGGATTACAAAGGGACGCCAAATCGTAAGATGGAGCAAATCCCGTAAAAATCCTCTCAGTTCGGATTGAGGGCTGCAACTCGCCCTCATGAAGCTGGAATCGCTAGTAAACGTGGATCAGCCACGCCACGTTGAATACGTTCTCGGGTCTTGTACTCACCGCCCGTCACACCAAGAGAGTCGGAGACGCCCGAACCTGCCAGTGCGGCAGGGAAGGTGAAGCCGATGATAAGGGTGAAGTCGTAACAAGGCATCCGTAGCGGAAGCTGTGGATGGATCACCTCCTTTCTAGGGAGAAAACTGTTCTTCACTTTCGAGTGATAGAACATGTCGACAATTTATCAATTTGGTAAATTGACTGGTCACTTTATTTGCTTCGGTAAATAATTTGAACCTCTGAAGTGGCGCCTATTAGCGTTGAAAATTGAAAAGTTTTTGATTGATTGAAAAAATAGTATTATGGGCTATTTATATAACTAACTAGCCCTGTAGCTAGTTTTTTAATTTTTATCGCGGGGTAGAGCAGTTGGCAGCTCGCCAGGCCCATAACCTGGAGGTCGTCGGTTCGAATCCGACCCCCGCAACACTCATTCGCTTATGCGAAGGCGAGCCTTGGTAGCTCAGTGGTAGAGCAGAAGCCTGAAGAGCTTCGTGTCGTCAGTTCGATTCTGACTCAAGGCACAAGAGCAATTCTAAATTTCAAATTATAAATTTCAAAACAATTTTTAATGATTTAATATTAAAAATTTGTAGCCGTTTATTTGAAAATTTGAAATTGAAAATTAAAAATTTCATTCGGGCATATAGCTCAGTTGGTTACCTGCTTCGACGAGCGAAGCGAGGCGAGGAGCGCCACAACAGAGTTAAGATGTTTGAAATATTGTGAGGGCATATAGCTCAGTTGGTTAGAGCGCCACACTGATAATGTGGAGGTCCATGGTTCGAGTCCATGTATGCCCACAGGAGCAATTTTAAATTCTAAATTTTAAATTACAATTTATTTTGAAATTTATCATTTGAAATTTGAAATTGTCATCCGGGGTGTCGTATACCGGTAGTACGCATGCTTTGGGAGCATGTTGACTGGGTTCAATTCCCAGCACCCCGACATATAGCAAATCTAAATTTTAAATTATAAATTTCAAAACAATTTTTGATGATTTAATATTAAAAATTTGTGGCCATTTATTTTGAAATTTGAAATTTATAATTTGAAATTGCCCTTTGCGGGTATCGTATAATGGTTATTATGTTAGCCTTCCAAGCTTAAGATAGGGGTTCGATTCCCCTTACCCGCTCCAAATAAAAAATAACCTCAGTTTTGAGGTTATTTTGTTTTAAGTTTATTATTTCTCCTTTACTTTTTTAGCCTGTATTTTTTTTGTTTTTTTCTAGGCTAAGTAGTTTTTCTTCAACCTTTTCAAGTTCTTCGGTTAATTTTTTCTTTTGCTGTTGTAATATTTCTTCATCGCTATCTGATAACTCTTCTTCCTCTTGTTTGTCGGTTGTTTTGAGACTTGTTTCTTTAGTACTACCGCGGGAGTTTCTTCCTCCTGTTATGCTATTGGTAGAGAAATTTAAATTGCCAATAGCTAATACTAGTCTCTTTATATCAGGAACTAATATCGGGATAGATAAAATTAAAAGTGCTAATGATAATAACAATGGATTGTTCATGATTTTATTCCTTTCTTTTTAGTTTGGTGAACAAAATTGTTTTTTAAATAATTTATTTACTGCTTTACAGCCTCCCGCGCATTGACCGCACTCAAGGCATTCTTTTGGGACAGAATTTCGTATTTCTGACATGGTTTTTGACTGCCAAATACTATCAAGCGTGTCTGTTTTAATGTTGCCAGCAATTGTATCACCCATTGTCGGACAGCCAGTTATTGAGCCATCGCTTAAGATTGTTATGAGATTTTTTCCGGCATGACAACCTGTCCAGTCTCCCCATGATCTTTTTGGAAAAAGAT
Source organism: Candidatus Falkowbacteria bacterium (assembly GCA_026396835.1). Classification (NCBI taxonomy): domain Bacteria; phylum Candidatus Falkowiibacteriota; species Candidatus Falkowiibacteriota bacterium. Next base: position 49,963 of record JAPLWA010000001.1, on the reverse strand, counting down.
TCGCAAAGCAATCATCAGGTGAAATTTCTAACTTGTTCTTGAAAGCTTCCTTCCAGATTTTAATTTGCTCAGCCAATAGAATTATTTTGTCTTGCCCTAAAAATAACCCAGGCTTCATTCTTCCGGCCGGTAAAGAAATTTGTAAGCTCCATAATGAGACTTTGTTTTGTAGACAAATTCTCAGTACGTCTAGGCAGTCAATAATATTTAGCTTGTCTACGGTTGTTAAAACATGTTTGGTAATAGGCGTAGGGAAATTTATAATTTCCATCACTGAATTAAATGAACCCCGACCTCTTCTTAAATCATGATTTTTTATAGCTCCGTCCAAGCTAACCGAGACAACTAGATTGGCGGTTTTATTTATTTTGCTTAGCTCGGTAAACAATTTTTTGCCTTGATGACCGCTAGTAATTATTCTTACTAATTTAAATAAACTTAAGGCTACTTCAAGGATAACTAACCAATCTTTTCTGTGAGTGAATTCACCGCCCGAAATGATTAGATTTTTTACTCCAAAGGTGCTTAATTTATCTAGCATATTTATAGCCTTGTCAGTTGATAATTCGTTTAAGCGAGGCTTCCCGCCTAGTAAACCACAGTGCTTGCACCTTAGTGGACAAGACAGGGTTGATTCCCAGGAAGCGAATTTAGGTTTGTTTAGTTCCATTTTTAATCCTCTTTTTGTTTTGTTTTTAAATTTTTTAATCTTTTTTCATTAAATCAAATCTAGTTGTTACGCCACCATCCGGAGATAGCTCATCTATCCTGAATTTTGGATGTTCACGTTTTAATGCATCAATCATGGTGCGAGCCCAGTCGTCATCACCATAAAAGGCAGCTCCGTAGCGCGGATCATCACTTGCTGCACCAGAATCAGATTTAATAAAAGCAATAAAGAACCATTTCTTTCTCATTTTTTATCCTTTCAATTTTTATTTTTTAAAGAACATTCCTTTCTTAAATAAACGACAGGTCATTTACTAAAGAAGGGAGCCGATCAATTTTTAATCGGCTTTTAAATAACGGTGAGTGTTGCTTTTCAGTTTCAGGTAGCAACCGTCCTAGCCAAATTTATTTTAATTTTATTTTATTTGGTCTTTTTTTGTTTGCTCAAGTCTATAAAAAACATAGTTTGAACGTTTTCTTGAGAGCGGCAAGAGCATCAGACCTAGTAGCATCTTTGCTTATAGGTACGCCCGCCCATAGCATCTTGACTCCTCTGAAATGTTCTATGAACGAGCCAGAGCCGAGGTAAGCATATCTAATCTCGGGGCTATCAATAGATTTTATTGACTTGATCCTGCTCTGGCAGCCAGAACAGTGACTTTCTCCTGCGACCTGGAAGTAAACATAACCGTCTTTGATTATTACTTCACGAGGTAGTTCCCAGCCCAGCAGATGAATCATGAATGGTAATCCGCTGATTGGAGCTTTTTCTGTCTCTTTCTCCATTTTTTTAACCTTTCTTATTTAATTTTTAAAAAATTACACATTTCGCATAAACAAAAAATCCTCTGTTAAGAGGATTGTCAGTGTTATAAAATGTATAGTTATCTACAAAAAAATCATAACAAAACGCAACCCTCTTGGGATGTATAAAAGTTATTGAATAAATTGTAGACTTGTGTGTGTTTCATATGTATATTTGCACATTATCACAATTGTTTTGTTTTGTCAAGGGCTAACGTAAACGTATTTTATTTCACCTTAGTATTTTAATAGAATTATTGTGTATTTCCTAGCTAAAAGGTATGAAAGATAGTAGTAGTGCTACTGCAAATATTCCCATTACAACAAAGGCTGTCCATAAGCCAAGTTTTGATAGCCAGTGGCTTTTGTGTTCGCCCATAATATCTTCGCGGCTAGAAACTTTCGTAATAAGATAAATTAGCGGAACAGCGGCAATTCCATTAAACACTGCAGTAAAGACCAAGGCCTTGATTGGATCAAAGCCAATAAAATTGAAGATAAGTCCGACTAAAGTACCTAAAATAATAACAAAATAGAAGTTGCGGGATTGCTTGAATTTGCGATATAGACCCTCTTTCCAACTAAAAGTCTCAGCAACAGCATAGGCAGATGATCCGGCTAAGACTGGAATAGCCTGAAAACCAATTCCAATGACGCCAATGGCAAAGATTAGTTTAGCTAAAAATCCAGCGTGCGGGAAAGTGTTAACTAAGGGTTCTAAGGCCCGAGCTGCATCAGCTGCGCTGCTGATGTTAGTAACGCCAGCGCGATTTAAAACTACTGCGGCGACGATGATAATGAACCAAGCTGAAACGTTTGAGAATAACATTCCAACCACGGTATCAATTCGCAATTTTTTTAAATATGATTTTGATAACTTTGGAACACCGTTTTTTAAGCTTAGTCTGTGGCTAGCTATTTCATCTTCTACTACGTTGCTAGTTTGCCAAAAGAATAAATAAGGAGAAATTGTTGTACCAAAAACACCGACAATAATATAGAGAAAGGCAGTATTAAATTCAATTTGAGGAATAAGCGTAGCTGTCAAAACTTCTTTCCAGGGAACATTAATTAAAAAGGCAGTTATAAAATAAGCAAACAATGCCATGGCCAACCATTTTAGAATATGGATGTACATGCGATAAGGAATCAAGACTTCTGCGGTAATTATGAGTAGCGCAATGATTATGGCTAAAACCGCAAAAGGTATATTTGGGAAAATCAATTCAGTACTAGCCGCCATGGCGCCAATGTCAGAACCAATATTTAGCGTGTTAGCACAAACAACTAGCAAGACAACCGGATAAAGAATTTTTTTAGAATAATTACTTCTAACTACAGCCGCTAAACCTTTACCAGTGACAGCTCCAATACGCATACAAGCCTCCTGAACAGCGGTCATTAGAGGAAAGGTGAAAAGCATGGTCCAAGGCAACTTTAAGCCAAATTGGGAACCGGCCTGAGAATAAGTCGCAATTCCAGAACAATCATCATCGGCCGCACCAGTAACAATGCCAGGGCCTAAAATACGCAAAAAACGGCCAATTTTTATGCGTTTTTTATGGCTAGTTGGTTTATGGATTTCAGACGCTTTTTCTTCAGCTTCTTTTAGTATTTCATCAGGGAATTTAACCATAGTAAGCTTTAAGATAATTATAAGTAGTCTTATTATATCATTTATCTTTAGTTTTTATAACTTATTGTATATACTGAAGAAGCTTTGATTAAATTTAAGCTTATGAAAATTGGAATTTTTGACTCAGGTATTGGCGGTTTAATTATTTTGCGAACTATAAAACAGGCCTTGCCGACTTATGATTATATTTATTTAGGCGACACTAAACGAGTGCCTTATGGTAATCGTTCACAGCAAGCCATTTTTGAATTTACTTGTGAAGCCGTTGATTATTTATTTAAGCAAGGCGCTGGCTTAGTTATTGTCGCTTGTAATTCAGCCTCAGCTCGGGCCTTAAGAAAAGTTCAGCAAGATTGGTTACCTAAGCACTATCCTAAGCGTCGTGTCTTAGGCGTAATTGTACCAACGGTTGAAGAGGTTATTGATAATAAAAAAATTAAAAGTATTGGCATTATTGCCACACAGGCTACGGTAAATTCCCGCACTTATGACAAAGAAATATATAAGCGTAATCGGAAAATAAAAGTTTATTCTTTAGCCACACCTTTGCTTGTACCCTTAATTGAAAATAATGATTTGAAATGGGCGCGAGCAATTTTGAAAGATTATCTTAAGTTTTTTAAAGTTCATAAGATTGAAGTCCTACTGCTTGGCTGCACTCACTACCCGATTGTAAAAAATATTATTCGTAGTTTGGTCACCAAAAAAATAAAGGTTATTTCACAAGATGAAATAATTCCTAAAAAATTAAAACTATATCTCAGGAATCATCCAGAAATTGCTAAGATATTAAGTCATAAAGCTAAAGTTGATATTTTAGTTACTGATATGACTAGTCATATTAAGGTTTTGGCTGCTAAGTGGTTTTCTAAAAATGCTAAGTTAAAAGTAATTAAGCTAGATTGACAAGGATCAATATTTACGTTATTATTGTTCCATCGTCAAATATGCTCTCCTGAACTTGATTCAGGATCTAAATCTAATATATTAAATAACCTATGTTAACTATCCGTTTTTCACGCGTAGGCAAAAAGGGTTTTCCAACTTACCGTTTGATTATCTCTGAAAAGGCCCGCGATCCATACGGCCGTGCTTTAGAAATTCTCGGCTCTTACAATCCTCACTCTAAGGAATTGCAAGTTAAGGCTGATCGTATTAAACATTGGATTTCCAAAGGCGCTGGTATGTCTGACACTGTAAATAATTTATTAGTTTCTAAAAAAATTATTGAAGGTAATAAGGCCAGAGCTGCTAGAACTGCTAAGAAGAAGAAAGAAGAAAAGAAATAGACCTGCGCCAAGGCTTCGGTCTATAAATTAAGAATTAAAAAAGCCGTCCTGATTAGGGCGGCTTTTTGTTTTTTCAGGGGGGGGGGTGTATAATGAAGATGTTTATAATTTAATATTTAATATATATTTTATGGAGAAACTAAATGGTTTTTTCAAGAGCAAACTAGTTTTAGCTTTGTCTGCTATTATCATAGTTAGTGTGTTTACTATTAGTATTGTAAGGGCCAGTACTTCAATCGGTAATGACATTAATACTGCTGGGCAGTTAATAGTTGCCGGTTTATCAGAATTGGATGGAGGTATTACTGTCCATGATAGCGGCTTTGTGGTCAAATATCATGACAACAATGGTTATGTTGGTATTAACGTGGCTGATCCACAGGATGCTTTAGATATTCATGGTAATTTAAGGTTTAGTAATGTTATGTATCCAGACATCAGACTGGGTTCAGGCGTGGAGGCTTTGTCTCTAAGAAGTACGAGTAATGAAGGAAATTTCATTAATGTATCTGAAAAATATTTAGCTGGTTATCAAGATGCCGACAATAGGTTCCAAATTACAACCTATAATAATGAGAACTCTTATATTAGCACCGGTGGTAACTTCGGTGTTGGCACAATCACTCCTACTGCAAAACTAGAAGTTAATGGTGGCGTAAAACTAAATACTGTAACAGCTAAGCCAGTTTGTAGTGATGCCACTAACCGAGGAACTTTTTGGGTCACTCAGGGTGGTACCGGCGTAGCGGACTCAGTTGAAGTTTGCGCAAAAGACGCTAGCAATGCTTACGCTTGGAGAACAATTTACTAATTGAAAATTATTTTATGAAATTTTTTCAAAAAGTAATTTGGAGTTTTATTTTCGTAGTTATATTTTCAATCCCTTCAAATCTTAGCTTTGCCTCATTTACTGCAAGTGGAAATATAACAATGCAAAATATTTCTTTTGATAGCGGCACTACTACATTTATTGTCTTTAATAGCTCAACTTCAGATAGTATTGGTATATCAAGCGGATCTTTCTCGATTGTTAATCCTGGTTTATTTAAGGTAGGTTCAGCTGATACTGCAGTTAAAGCTTTTATTGCTCGAAAAGATAATATAACTGTCGCTTGCGAAAGTAATCTAATTCCAGGTACAAGTTATTTAACCGTGCCAATAGCTAGCGGCACTTATACTATCGAGCCATCAGCCAATTCAAGTTGTCCAAGTAGCGGTGGAGGCGGCGGTGGTGGAGGTGGCGGCGGTGGCAGTCCAGCCGCACCAATCAATATTTCTGCAGTTGGAAGTAACTCACAGACAGCTCCATTAACAATTGGAGCAAGTCAGAATGGTCAGTTACTACAAAATCTTAGCAACAATACTTCGTTAGAGCTAGAAGTACCAGTTGGCGCAGTTACTGGGTCAACAACTTTTCGCATTACTGAATTACCAGTGGTTTTTGTGCCGCCAACAGCAAGTTATTTTGTAAATAATCAGATTTTTTCGATTACGGCAGCCAATAGCTCTAGCCAGGCGGTAAATAGCTTTTTAGCGCCATTAAGCATGACTATAAAATTGGCTAATTGGCCTTTGGACATGACTAACGTCGATGTATTTTATTATTCTGAAACGAGTAAGACTTGGGTGAAAGTTGAGAATCCGACTTTTGATGCAGTTAACAAAGAAGTGAGATTCTCAGTTAATCATTTAACAATGTTTGCCTTAATTAAAACTGCGCAAGCATCAGAGAATATAACTGTTAATCAAAATCTAGAAGCTGCCATAGGCAATTCAGCTGAAGAAGGTGATATAGTATCAAGGATTGCTCAGGAAAAAAAAGAAATCGCAAGTCAATCAAACCAAGAAAAATATTTTATTGATAACGGAACAGCGACAACGAAAAATATCGGCGCCGGTGAACGCGGCGCTGCCCTCAGTTCCTATAAAGGAGTTTATGGAGCAGCTCCTAAAACGGAAGCCAATTGGGCTGATGTTTTAAATATTGCTAATGGTCGTTGGCCACTAGCGGTTAGCAAAAAAATTGAATCTTTGGCATATACAAATTTCAAGAAAGTTTATGGTCGTAATCCAAATATGAAAAACTCAACTGATGTTAATGCTCTAAAGATGATTGGTTATGGTGTGCGAGCAACTAAAGCCCGTGACTTAAAAGCTGAGAAAGAAGCACTCAGTAAATTCGCGAAAATTTTTAAGATAAGTCCAAAATTAGCTTGGCATTGGAATTTGGTTAGAGCCATGGCTTATTCAGGGGTTAAAAAATAGGATTTTATAGAAAAAAAGCCGTCCTGATTAGGGCGGTTTTTTGTTTTTAGTTTTTTAATACATACACCCTACCCCCAACCCCTCCCCATTCCGTAAAAGCTTGCGCTATACGGAATGGGGAGGGGAGATTATAGATTATAGTTTTATATTATAGTCTTAATATATTTTTTTAATTTTCTACACACTGTCTAGTATAAAAAATTATATTGTGATGGTGTTTACAAGAGTATATGTTACACCCCTCCCTGCGCTCTGCGTGGGGAGGGGCTGGGGGTAGGGTATATCTAAAATTCAGCTCTATCTTTTTTATTAAGTAGTTTATCTAAATTCAGCGCCAGCCCTTTTTTAATCAAAAAATTAATATGCTCAACAATAACCTTTCTATCAACCTCGCGTTCTGCGGCCACTTCATCAATACTCGAACCTTTTTGTAGAAGATCCAAGGTTTCTAATTGAGTCAGCTTGGTTGAAAGCTTATTGGTTTTTTTAACTTGTACGCTATTAATACTGGCTTCTTCGTGACGAACGCCTTTTAAGCAAATGTCGCAGCGTTCACAACGCTTCAAATCTTCATCACCAAAATAATCCAATAAATATCTTTGACGACAAGTATTGGTGAAAACATATTCTTCCATTTGGTCTAATCTAGCATAAGCCCGAGCCGCTTTAACCTTTAATGACTTAGTGTCAATTTCAATATCATAAGGTTCAACCTGTTTTAGAATTTCAATTTCAGTTCCTTTGAAAGGTGGTTTATAATCAATTAAATTTAAGGCTAATAATTTTTTGAAAACGCGTAGCAATGAATCTTTAGAAACTTTTAAGATTGCCGAAATTTCTTCAAAGTTAGTTTCCCAGCCATCAATTAAATTTTGTTCATATTTAGTAACTAAACTATCCCATGCTGCGCGCTGTTTAGAAGCGCGATTAGAAAAAGCCTTGGTGATTTCATCAAGTGTGCCAATTAATTTAATAAAGGCTTGGCCGTTTTTTTCGCGGGCGCGTCTAATTAAACCTGATTGCTCTAATATTTTTACGCTGGTACCAATTGCCATTTCCGGAGATTCGTCATCCGTTGCGGCTTTAATGTCAGCATAAGTTATAAGCACGCTTTTTTCGCCTGACTTAGTTAGATAGCGGTAGACGTCGCGAATTAGTTCTGGTGTTGGGTTATCTCCTCTAATAAAAAACTCTCGCAAATATCTATCACGTGGATGATAAAGTAATAAACAAACACTCGGTTGATTATCGCGGCCAGCACGTCCTGCTTCCTGATAATAAGCTTCAATTGTGCCTGGTATATCATAGTGAATAACAAAACGAATATCTTTTTTATCAATACCCATACCAAAAGCATTGGTGGCAACAATAACTTGCGCTCGTCCTGCCATAAAACTTTCTTGTACCCATTTTCTTTCATCAATTGTCATACCAGCGTGATAGCCAACTGCCTCAATGCCTTCAGCGAGAAGCGCTTCTAACAATCGATCTGATTTAGCGCGTGTCCCAACATAAACAATGCCAGTGCCTTCGCCTAGGCTTTGTATAACTTCAATGACAATGCGTGGTTTTTCATTATCAGTGGTTTCGATTACGCCAAATTGTAAATTAGGTCGCGCAAAACCAGTTACGATTTGGGCTGGAGTGGTTAATTTTAATTGCGTGATAATATCTGCTCTAACCTCGGGCGTGGCTGTCGCAGTTAAAGCAATGACCGGCGGCTTACCGCAAGCTTCAACGGCCAAATCTAATCTTCTGTAGCTTGGTCTAAAATCATGACCCCATTGGCTAATACAATGCGCTTCATCAACCGCAAATAAACTAACTTTTAAGCTAGATAAATGTTTTATAAACTCAGCATTGTAAAATCTTTCTGGCGCAATATAAACTAATTTATAAACGCCACTAGCTGCTTCCTCAAGTCTTTGTGTTGCTTCATCTTGTGAAATAGAGCTATTGATGAAGGTCGCCGGAATTCCTATCGCGTTTAAGCTATCAACCTGATCTTTCATTAAGGCAATCAACGGAGAAATAACTAAAGTTAATCCAGGTAAAACCAAAGAAGGTAACTGGTAGCATAAAGATTTACCACCACCGGTCGGCATGATAACTAAAGTATCATGTCCGGCTAAGACATTATCAATTGCCTCTTCCTGCCCGCGGCGGAAAGAGGTGAAAGTATAGTGTTCTTTAAGTAGTTGTAGTAGTTTTTCTTTGTCTGACATTAGATTATTTATCAGACTAGTTTAGCTTAAATTTAGGGGATAATCAAGGATTTGAGGAAAATAAAAAAAGCCTTTCCCAAATGGTACTCGGCTTTATAATCATTAAAAAATTTGCCATAGTTGCATACAACATGCGAAATTCCATGATGCATGACTTAAGTAACTATACGAAAGAGCTTTACAATGCTTATCCTCGGCAGCTCCGGATTTCCAATAGATAAAACACAGAAATAAACCAGAAAAACCTTGGACAAAAACATTTAATAAATCGCCATGGAGGAATCCAAAAATAAATGAGGATACAAGCACAGTGATTATTATAGGATAAATCTTTTGTGTTAACGCGCTTACAACAAGTAAGGGCAAAAAGCGAAATGCAGCCTCCTCTATAAACGGTCCAACAATAACGCCAGAAAAAAATAATTCAAGTGGATTCATTTTCGCAAATTCTTGAACTCCTTTTGTTGTAGGAGTCACTTGAAATACGTTATTCATCACAAAAATTGAACCACGAACGAAAAAATAATTTATAACTAATGTAATAAAAATTTTGGGAATTAGTAATTTATCTTTCCACTCGGTTCTCGAATAGCTAACAAACCAATTATACAAAGTGTTCCCTTTTTTAATTTAATAGAAAATTAATTTATAACTTTACATAATAATAAACCATCACAGAGCAAATAATCATCTGCATAACCGCATAAAGATCCAATTTCTTCCCTGCTTGGAACATAGAACTTTATTCTTGTATTTATTCTAGGTATTGGTTGTTCTATGAATCTTCCTAGTGTATTTATTGGATTTTCGAAGTGTATTACCTCTTCTTTCCCGTTTTCTTCCCTGCTAATTGTATATCTATCAAGCATTTGCCAGTCATGGGCGACGAGTTTAAGCGCAAGATCTCTATTATATTCAAGTTTGAATATTTTAGAATGATTAGCTGTTTCGCAAGAATCCTTTTCTTTCTTAATACTATCTTTTTGATCTGAGAGTATTTTGATGAGCGATCCTGATACGATACCTATGATAAATATTGCAAACAGCAGGAACGTTGCTTTGTTTTTTAATCTTTCCACATTTACTCCCTCTAGCTTTAGCTAGTATTTTAAATTTATGATTAATAATTTGTCTATCTTCTTTAAAGGCAGGCAAGTTATTAACCATAAATCCGTTTTTTCAATGTTCATTGTACATAATAAAATATCACATTTAGGCTGTTTTGTCAAGAATATAACAAAAAATAGGCCTATTTTGGCCTATTATTAAGAAAAACGTGCGTTGCTGAGACGCGCCATAGCGCGTCTCTACAAGTTCTTTTGCTTTTTAAACGTAATCAAAGTGTTTAAAAACGCCATGGCAATAGTCATTGGTCCAACGCCGCCGGGTACTGGCGATAAATATCCTGGCTTATCTTTCATAGATTCAGCATCAACATCACCGACAACTTTGCCGTCTTTATCGTGGCTTATGCCAATATCAATAATCACCGCATTATCTTTAACTATTTGTGAATGAATTGCCTTAGCTTTACCTTGAGCTGTGATAATAATATCAGCTTCTTTTATGTTGTCAGTAATTATAGCGCCTTGTAATTTTAATATTTCAACTAAATGCTCTTCAAAAATATCTGAGTTAACAATTAGATTTATTTTTTTATTAGCAATCTCGCAATTAATACTTTCAAGCATAGCAATAATAACCGCATAAACTGGAGGCATTAAACCAACTTCGTCAGAGCCACCCATTAAGCGGCGCATATTTTCCATAGTAAAGCCATCAATATCTTTGTCAGCCTTAACCGCATTAACGATTGTGTCAGTGTCGAGCTGAGCTGGTAATGGTAATTGAACTAAAATCGCATCAACTTCATTATCGTTATTTAAAAATTCAATGGTCTTTAATAATTCTTCTTGGCTAATAGACTCTGGGCAACGATAAACATGAGTATCAATTCCAACGGCGCCAGCTTGTTTTTCTTTTAGGTTTACATAAAGTGTTGAATCAGGGCGCTCACCAACTAAAATAATCGCTAGGCCTGGGCGAGGTCCTGCTAAGTTATGTATGTCTAACGCAATTTTATCTTTAATTTTTTCAGCAAGTAATTTGCCGTCGATTAATTTCATGACTAATACTTTAATGGATATTTAGCACACAAATTCTTAACATCACTTTTTAACTTCTCAAGCATGCTTTCATTTTCACTATTTATAATTGCCTGATCAATTAATTCAGCAACTAGCTCACAATCTTTTTCATTTAAACCACGAGTTGTAATGGCTGGCGTACCAATTCTAATACCTGAGGGATTCATTGGTGGGTTTGGATCATTCGGAATGGTTGAGCGTGAAATTGAAATACCAATTTTTTCCAGAGCAATCTCTGCAATTTTACCAACTAGGTTTTTATTTCTTAAATCAATCACGAACATGTGGTTATCAGTTCCGCCAGACACAATTTCATAACCTAGTTCAATAAATTTGTTGGCCATGGCCTGAGCGTTCTTAATAACTTGAGCGGCATAAATCTTAAAGTCTGGTTTTAGCGCTTCACCAAAAGCTACGGCTTTAGCCGCTGTCATATTATCATGTGGTCCGCCTTGCATGCCTGGAAAAACAGCGCGATCAATCTGTTTAGCAAATTGTTCCTTGCACATTATAATAGCGCCGCGTGGTCCGCGTAGAGTTTTATGAGTTGTAGTCATGACAACATCAAAAATTGGTACTGGATTTTTCAATAATCCCGCCGCAATTAAACCTGCTGGATGAGAAATATCTGCAAAAGTTATAGCACCAATTTCGTCAGCAATATCTTTAAAAGCTTGCCAATCAATATCACGTGAATAAGCAGAAAAACCCGCGACGATCATCTTTGGTTTTTCAGCTAAGGCTACACGGCGAACTTCTTCCATATCGATTCTACCATCAGCTCCGACGCCGTACTGAACAAAGTTATAAAGTAAACCAGAAAAATTAATTGGATGACCATGTGATAAATGTCCGCCATGATCAAGTCTAAGGCCCATGACTTTATCGCCGGGTTTTATCATAGCAAAGTAAACCGCTGCGTTAGCCGGCGAGCCTGAAAGAGGTTGAACGTTGACGTGCTCGGCTTGAAATAATAGTTTAGCTCTTTCGCGCGCCAAATTTTCGACTTCATCAATTACTTGATTGCCGCCGTAATAACGAGCTCCTGGATAGCCTTCGCTGTACTTATTAGCTAAAGGCGAGGCAAGTGCTTCCAAAACTGCTTCAGAAACATAATTTTCTGAGGCAATCAATTCTAGCTCATTAGCCTGTCTTAAACCTTCTTTTTTTACAATTTCAGCCACTTCAGAGTCGTTTTTACTAAGCTCATTATAAGATATCATAGTGGAAAATTTAGCTTAATTTTAGTATAATAATTGTATAATCATTTAATCACAAATGTATGTCAAAAACAAGGATTAGTTTCCTTATTGGCCTGGCTGCACTCGCAATGGTTCTAGTTATACCATTGTCAGCCAAGGCTATTATGTTCAAAGCCGATGACTCAACCTATATCGCCAAAGATCAGGTTGTCAGCGGTTCATTGTTTGCAGCTGGTTCCTCAATCACGGTTGACGGAAAAGTTCAAGGCGATCTTATTTGCGCCGGTCAGAGTATTACTGTTAACGGTACAGTTGACGGTGATGTTATTTGTGCCGGACAAAGTATTACTATCAATGGTAATGTCGGCGGCACTGTTCGCGCGGCTGGTAACAGCATTGTTATTGCCGGGAAAGTTTCTCGTAACGTTATGGCAGCCGGTGCAAGCGTAAGCCTTGCTCCTAATGCTCAAATTGGTTGGGACTTACAATTTGCTTCAGCCATGACAGAAATTCGCGGTAAAGTTAATCGCGACGTCGATGGCGCTGGTGCCAACACGATAATTGCTGGCAATGTTGGTCGCAATGTTTATTTAATGCTTGATGATAATCGTCAGAATGAAAAAGATAATCAAGGTCCAACTTTGACAGTCACAAAAGAAGCAGCTATTAACGGAAGTTTAACTTACCATGCTAAGAACGATGCCAAGATTGAAGATGGTAGTTCTATAAAAGGAAGTGTAGAAAAGAAAGCTTTAAATTTTGATAAGAAGAAAACTGAAGATAAAGGTGGCATGGCCATTGCTTGGTTGTGGTATATTGTTCTATCAATTTTTGCGGCTGTTGCTTTTGGTTTAGTAGTTGTTAGTTTGATGCCAAAAACAATCGAGGGCTTAAGTGACTTAATGTTAGCTAAACCATGGCCAGCGATCGGCTGGGGCTTTGCTGTCTTATTCCTAACTCCTTTTGCGGTTATTATTTTAATGATCACCATGATTGGCTTGCCAATTGGCTTAACACTTTTGGCTTTGTGGATTCTACTTATGTATCCAGCTAAGATTTTAGTTGCGATTATGCTTGGTAGAAAAATTACAGATAAATGTCGTCTTCTAAAACGTTATAAGGGGTCATTAATTGCTTCAATGATTTTTGGTATTATTGTTGCTTGGCTAATCTTCTCAATTCCGGTTATTGGATGGTTTTTGAGTTTCGTAGCTATACTTTGGGGAATGGGTGGAGTTTGGCGCTATGCCAGGTTAAAGGCCTAAGTAAAGTAAAAGTCTAATAAAACAGCCTAGAAATAGGCTGTTTTTGTTTGGCTCTTTACTAAATCAAAGATATCTGATTTAATATTGTATCTAGTTCATTTAAAAAATATTAGTAAATTATCCCTGTTTCCCCTCGGGGAATAGAGCTAATTTACTAATTAAAATAATTCCCTAGAAGGAATGAAAGGATTATTTGTGGAAATAAAAACTTCTATGGTATTAACCAAAAGAGGCAATAAGTTACGCCTTTATTACGTGTCATCTTTCCCTAGAAAATTAATTGATGATGGGTTTGAGAAAAAAATACTTATTGAGTATAGTTGTCTTATTGAAGACATGCATAACCATAATAAAGAGGACTTAGTTGGTTTTCACCTTATCGTACCTGAAGATAATCATGTCAATTTTATTGCTTGGTTAAAAGAAAAAGTTAATCTAGATCTAACTGATTTTTAGAAAATTGTATAAACAAAAAAATATAAAAATTATTGTCTTTTTAACAGAAAGGCAGAAAGGAATAATTAGTTATGAACTTAATGTTTTCTTATATTGGCGATGTCTACGTAACCAGATTCTCCAGAAGATTGTCCAACGGTATTGGTGATATCCTCAATATTTATAGCTGCTCTATAGATTATTTACATTGCAGCGATGTCACTGGCCGAGCCCATCTACGTACAACTATACCTTACGAGCAGGTAGAAGCAGTAGAAATCGGTATCAGGGAATATGCTGATAATTATAGTAAGAAAAAACCTGGACCAAAGTTAAAGTTTAAGTTTCTCGGTCATAAGTATGAATTGCGTTTCCCTGAAAAGCATTTCAAAGCTTTAAAAGCTGATTTAAAGAAAATTGGTTGTAAGGCCGGAAAAATGTCCAGCGATCCGGGTGATGGTAATATAAATATTTATGTTACCATGCCACACAAAAGAATCGTAGAGATTAAAAAGTATATTAAAAACTACGTTAAAGAACTTGGTTATTAATTTCTTTAATCCATTCTGAATATACATAACGGTTGTTACCAAGCAGCCGTTATTTTTTATTTTTGGCTTGATTATTGCCAATATTTCAAGTATAGTGTTCTGATAAGACCCTTATGGAAAACATTCGAAATTTTTGGCCAGTCATCCGACCGGCTATATAATCTTTATGGATAATATTAGGAATTTTTGCATTATTGCTCACATTGATCACGGTAAGTCCACTTTGGCTGACCGCATGCTTGAAATTACCCATACAGTTGAACAGCGCAAAATGAAAGCTCAGCTCTTAGATAGAATGGATATTGAACGTGAGCGCGGTATTACAATAAAATTAACTCCAGTGGCCATGAACTATAAGCAGTATCAGTTGAACTTAATTGATACGCCTGGCCACGTTGACTTTACTTATGAAGTTTCTCGATCTTTAGCAGCCGTTGAGGGCGCAGTTATTTTGGTTGATGCTAGCCAAGGTATTCAAGCGCAAACTTTAGCTAACTTATATTTAGCAATTGAACAAGACTTAACGATTATTCCAGTCATAAATAAAATTGATTTACCAGCGGCTGACGTAGAACGCGTTTCTAAAGAAATTATAAAATTATTAGGTTGTAAAAAAGAAGAAATCATTTTGGCGTCAGGCAAAACTGGTGAGGGCGTAGCAAATATTTTGGACGCCGTGATTGAATTAGTACCATCGCCTAAAGGTGATGAATCAAAACCAGCGCGCGCTTTAATTTTTGATTCTAACTTTGATGAATATAAAGGTGTGGTTGCTTATATTCGTGTCTTTGATGGCGCTTTTAAAAAAGATGAAGCTATAAAACTTTTAGCGACTGGTGCTCACAGTGATATCCTAGATATAGGAATTTTTAAGCCAGATTATTTTCCAACCAAAGAATTAAAAACCGGTTCCATCGGCTACATTGTGACTGGATTTAAAAGCGTGGCTGAGTGCCGCGTCGGTGATACGGTTGCGATGTCCAAAGCTCATGTTGAATCATTGCAGGGTTATCATGAAGTTAAACCAATGGTGTATGCTGGAATTTTTCCTCGCGAGGGTAATGAATTCGGACGGCTTCGTGACGCGATTGATAAATTGAAATTAAATGATTCAGCCTTAATGTATGAGGCAGAGCAATCACAGGCTTTAGGCTTAGGTTTTCGTTGTGGTTTCTTGGGCTTATTGCACTTAGAAATTTTTCAAGAAAGATTAAAGCGTGAATATAATCTAGATTTGATCGTAACAATTCCGAGTGTGGCTTATCAGGTTTATACAAAAGCCAAACCAGAACCATTGATTGTGCGTAGTCCATACATGTTGCCTGATCCTTCTAGAATTGAGCGCACCGAAGAGCCATGGGTAAAGCTAGATATTGTTACACCAAAAAGTTACATTGGTCCGATTATGAATTTAGTGCAAGAAAAAAAGGCGGTTTATTTAACGACTGAATATTTAGATCCTGAAAGACTAGTTTTGCATTATGAAATTCCAATGGCTACGATTTTAACAAATTTTTATGATCGTATAAAAAGCGTTTCCTCAGGTTACGCCTCTATCAATTATGAATATCTAGATTATCGTCCGGCCGATGTGGTTAAAATGGATATTTTAGTTGCCGAAGATCCAGTTGAAGCTTTGTCAGTTATTGTTTATCGAGATGAAGCTCATAAACGCGGCAAAGAAATTGTTGAAACTTTAAAAGATAGTTTGCCTAAACAAATGTTCGTGGTTAAACTACAAGCAACTGTTGGTGGTGCTATTATTGCTTCAGAGAGAATCTCGGCTATGCGTAAAGATGTAACCGCTAAATTATACGGCGGCGATGTTACACGTAAGCGTAAATTGTTAGAAAAGCAGAAAAAAGGTAAGAAGAAAATGATGGCCGCCGGTAAGGGTAGAGTTGATATTCCGTCTGACACTTTTGTTAAAATATTAAAAAAATAAAATAATAACAAAAATAAAATTATGTTTATTTAGGTAAAGTACTACAATACTGTCATCCCAGCGCAAGCTGGGACCCAGGAGGGAGCCGTATTAACGAGATTTTTCTCAAAAATATGGCTAGGGTAAAATTATGATAGTAGAAAAAGTATATTATATCTATCTATTAGCTAGTAAAAGAAATGGTACGATTTATACCGGAGTTACAAATAATTTGTTAAAGAGAATAGACGAGCATAAGAAAAACATATATAGTGGATTTACAGCGAAATATAATGTTAAAAAGTTGGTATATTTTGAAATTTTTAATGATGTTAGAGCAGCGATTAATAGGGAAAAGAATATTAAAGCTTGGTGTAGGCAATGGAAAATTGATTTGATAGAAAAAGAAAATCCTACTTGGCGCGATTTATATTATGAAATTGTTCGCTCCTCCTAAAAACTTTTTATTAATTTCTCCTGGGTCCCAGCTTGCGCTGGGATGACAAAAAAAGAGATAATAGTTTGCAGTGATGAAGAAATATAATATCTTGCTATGACAGTTAACTTTTTTGTTAAAATATTAAAAAAATAAATTCTATGAAACGAAGAAAAGTTTTAAAAATTATCTGGGCTGTGTTTTGTGTTTTTATAATTCTCTCCATGTTGGCCTGGACTTTTGCCATCTAATATGGCAAAGAAGTGGCAAGTCTTGCCCGCCATGCCAAAAGATTTTTTAAGTGAACATACAGATTTATTAGCTGTTGTTCGCCAGCTTTTATTTAATCGTGGATTAAAGACTAAATTAGAAGCTGATCATTTTCTTCATACTGAGTTACATCTTAAGCAATATCTACCTAATTCATTTAGGAGCATGGACGAAGCTATTCAATTAACGATTAGTCATATTAAAGCGCGCCATAAAATTGCTGTCTGCGGCGACTATGACGCTGATGGTGTCAGTTCCTCAGCTATTATGACCGAAGTTATTCGCAGCTTAAAGGGCGAAGTTGAAGTTTGGATTCCATCTCGCTTTGGTCAGGGCTATGGCTTAAATAAACAAATTATTGAAGAGCTTAAAGCTAATGGTTTTTCATTGATTATTACGGTTGATAATGGTATTCGCTCTAAGGCTGAAGTTGAATACGCGCAATCAATTGGTTTAGATGTAATTATTACTGATCACCACGAAGGGCCACTTGATAATAATGATTTACCAAACTGTTTAGTAATTGATCCAATTCTTAAAGAAGAAACTTATCCATTTAAATATTTGTGCGGCGCCGGTGTCGCTTATAAGTTTGCTTCTGCTTTGATTAATGCCTCAACTTTAGCAGCTGAAGAAAAAGAAAAACTTGATCAAAAATTTTTAGATTTAGCGGCTGTTGGAACAGTGGCTGATTGTGTTTCGCTTTTAGGTGAAAATAGATTATTGGTGATTGAAGGATTAAAGATTATTAATCGTCGTCCACGTTTAGGGTTGAGAGAATTAATGAATGTCTGCAATATTCCGGTCGGTGATTTAACAGAATGGAATCTAAGCTGGCAATTAGTACCGCGTTTGAACGTCGCCGGCAGACTTAATCATGCAAATACAGCTTATAAATTATTGATCACTGACTCAGTAGAAGAAGCGCAGCAAATTGCTCGTGAGTTAAATGAAAAAAATATTGAACGTCAGCGCATGACAGAGTTGATTGTTAATGAAGCAACTAAAATGATCGAGCAGGAGCAGAAAGATGAATTTATTGTAATTGCTGTGGCGCCTGATTTAAGCGAAGCCAAAGAAAGTTCAGCCTGGAATGAAGGCGTGATTGGTTTAGCGGCTGGTAGATTATGCGAAAAATTTGGCCGACCTTGCATGGTGATTACTAAAAGTGAAAATCAGATAAAAGGTTCAGGCAGAAGTATTGAACAATTTAATATTGTATCGCCCCTAGAGGCCGCGCATGAACAACTTACGCGTTATGGCGGACATAAAATGGCTTGCGGTTTTTCACTGAAAGATGAAGCAGCTTTAGTTAAGTTTATTGAGATCGTTCGCGCTCAAGCAAGAACCGAGCTTAAGTCAGTTGATTTAACGCCGGTTTTAAGAATTGATGCCGAGATGCTATTAAGTGAAGTTAACGAAGATTTTATTGAAACGATTGAGAGTTTTGCGCCTTTTGGCCAAGACAATCCAGAACCAATCTTTTTGTCACGCGCTAGAATTGAAGAAATTATGGTAATGGGAAAAGAAAAAACACACATTAAATTTCGTTTGAACGGTAAATGGGCCCTAGCTTTTAGTCGCGCTGAATTGTTTAAGGATTTAAAAATTAATGATGAAATTGACGTTGTTTATACAGTATGTTTCAATATCTTTAATGGCCGCCGAGAAGCACAATTAAAAATTATTGATCTTAAGTCTATTTAGTTATGAAAAAATATATTATTTATTCTGATGGCGGAGCGCGTGGTAATCCTGGCCCTGCCGCGATCGGCGCCGTGATTAAAGATGAAGCCAATAATCTAGTTCAAGAAATTTCCAAAACAATTGGCGAGACAACTAATAATCAAGCTGAATATCAAGCAATTTTAGCGGGGCTTGAAGCAGTAAAAAACTTAGGTGGCGAAGAGGTTGATTGTTTTTTGGATAGTGAATTAGTTGTTAAGCAATTAAGACATGAATACAAAGTTAAAAATAAAGACTTAGCACCTTTATTTGTTAAGGTACATAATTTGTCATTACAGTTTAAGAAAATTTCTTTTACTCATGTTAGACGTGAACAAAATAAAGAAGCAGATTGTTTGGTAAATAAAGCGCTAGACAATGCTTAGGGTCGTTTAGCTCAGTTGGTAGAGCATTGCATTCACATTGCAGAGGTCACTGGTTCGAGTCTAGTAACGACCACACAGGTTCGACCAGTCATCCGACTGGTCGAACCGTTGAATGACGGGGCGAGTCCATTCAGATCTACAAAAACAGGAGGGAATGTTTTTAAATAAAAATAAAAAATTGCATCGAAATGGTTCGATTAGGTTGGCCAATTATGATTATAGTCGTAATGGGTATTATTTTATTACAATTTGTACAAAAAATCGTGGTGATATTTTTGGGGAAATTGTTGGTGGTAAAATTAAATTTAATTATTTAGGCAATATCGTTATTGAACAATGGCGCGAAATTAAAAAACAGTTCCCATTTGTTGAATTGGATGAATTTATTGTTATGCCAGACCATGTACATGGAATAATTATTATCAATAAAAAAATTGTGGATACCGATGCCGCAGGGAAACGTTACAACAATGTTTTAATATATCATGATAATGTAAATGCACATCGTGATTCGGTAGGCGCATGCCGCGGCATGCGCCTACAACGACGCAATCAATTTGGAAAACCGAAAAATGGTTCATTGCCCATGATTATTAATCATTTCAAGGGCGCCATAACCAAATTGGCGAATAAAAATAATATTCCATTTTTATGGCAACCACGATATTATGAACATGTTATTCGTGAACAACGTGCCTTGGACAACATACGTCGGTATATTCGCAATAATCCTATTATGTGGCATAATTAAATATATATGATAAACCCATCAATTTTCAAAGCCTACGACATTCGCGGCGTCTATGACGCTGATTTTAATGACGACTTTGCCTATCAATTAGGCTTAGCCTATTGCCAGTTAAGACGAGAAGAACTAGGTCGCGATAATTTTAACATTGTTGCCGCGCACGATATGCGCTTATCTAGTCCAATTTTATACAAAGAATTAATTAGGGGTTTGATTGATGGCGGAGCTAACGTAGTTGACGTAGGACTGTTGGCGACGCCGAGTTTTTATTTTGCAGTCGCGCATTATAAATATGATGGTGGAATTATTGTTAGCGCCTCACACAATCCAGCCGCATATAATGGTTTTAAATTAGTTAGACAAATGGCAGCGCCGATTGGTGAGAGCTCGGGAATTAATGATTTGAAAAATTTAATTTTAGCTGGCGGCCTATCAGCTCATCACACAAAAGGTGAACTTACTAAAAAAGAAAATATTTTAGTTGATCAGGTTAAATATGATTTAGCCTATGTAAATGTTGCTGATATAAAGCCATTAAAAATTGTGATTGACACAGCTAACGCTATGGGTGCTTTGTATCTTGATGAATTAATAAAACATTTACCGCAGCTAAGTATTGAAAAAATGAATTGGAATTTAGATGGAACTTTCCCGGTTCATGAGGCTGATCCTTATAAGTTAGAAAACGTTAAACAGCTGGGTGAAAAAATAGTTGAGCTTAAAGCTAGTTTAGGCGTGGCGACTGACGGCGACTCTGATCGCATTTTCTTTTTAGATGAAATGGGACAAGCGATTGAGCCTGGTATTACGCGAGCAATTTTGTGTCGCTTATTTTTAATTGATAAACCTCAATCAACGATTGCTTATGATATTCGTCCAGGACGAATTACTTATGACACGATTATAGCTAACGGTGGGCAGCCACTCGTAACGCGGGTTGGACACTCATTGATCAAAGAAGCCGTGATTGATAATGGTGCTTATTTTGCCGGTGAATCAAGCGGTCATTTTATGCTTAACATGATGAATGAAGGTTGCTATGAAGTACCAGGTATTGTTTTACTAAAATTATTAGTTGAATTATCGCGTGCTAATTTAACTTTTTCAGAATATGTTAAACCGTATCAGAAATATTTTCATAGCGGTGAAATAAATTTTAAGGTTAATGATACGGCAGAGAAAATAATTGAATTAAAAGAAAAATACTCAAGCGGCAAAATTAATGAGTTAGATGGCTTAAGTATTGAATATAATGACTATTGGTTTAATGTGCGTGCCTCCAATACTGAACCATTACTTCGTTTGAATTTAGAAGCAGTCAGCAAAGAGATTATGGAAGTTAAAAGAGATGAAATTATTCAAATAATCAATTCTTGACAGCACTAGTTAAATAGCTTAAAGTATCAAAAATAATTAAGCGTAGTTCTTCGCAAAATAAATAGTAGGATGATGAAAAAGGAAAGTAAACTTTTGCTTTGGTTTAGAGCTTTGAAAAATGTAAAGTTCGGAAAACCAATGGAAGGTCATAATAATTTGGTCTTTACCTGGCCCAATTTTTTGACCGCCTTAAGATTCGTTTCAACCGCTTTGGCTATTTATTTTGCTAGTAAAAATAAATGGTTGATATCTTTAATTGTTATCATTATCGGTTCAATTACAGATTTTTTTGATGGTTGGTTGGCGCGTCGTCAGGGATCTTCATCAGTGCTTGGCGCTATAATGGATCCAACGGCTGATAAAGCCTTGTTGTTAGTTTTGTTTGTTATTAATCCTTATGTCTGCGTTGCTATTGCGATGCTTGAGCTTGGTGGCTCTTATTTTTCTAACTCAGTTAGAAATAAAGATGACCGAGGCGGGCATTTTATTGCTTTCGGTAGCAAGGACATAACGATGTATCAGCTATTTTCAGTTGGACTATTATATTTAAATAAAACTGGATTATTTAATTTTCCAGCTAATTTAGAAATAATATTACTTTCTGCTTTAGTCGCTTTTTCCTTAATAAGGTTTTCTATTTATAGATCTGTTTATTGGTCAGATAGAAAGCAGGGTTTAAAAAAAGACAGTCGCGAATAAATTTGCAACTGTCTTTTTCATTTCCATGATTTATTTTTTAAATAAACCCATGATCTCTCTAATGTCTTCTAAATCTTTTTCAGTTATTTTTAGTTTTAATCTATTTTCGTAAAGTCGGTGTGTTTCTTGTTGTATAACATAGGCTGAGATACCAACTCCTTTTCTAATCATATCAATGTGTTTATGAATTAGATCAAGGAGTATTTTTTTATTATCTTGGCTTAGATTAGAAAACTGCGGATGTTGAATAACAAAGTCATTTAACTTGCGCCTGAAGTATTCACTATCGTGTTCTTTGGCAATGGTAAATAAATCTTCTAATTCCATATGATTAAATTAATTTCTTTTTTGTTCAGCTTCTAAGATTCTAGCCACTGCTAGAACATAAGCCGCTGTACGTAAGTCTAAATTATGTTTTTCTTTTGCATCCCAAATGGCTGCAAAGGCAGAGCGAATTTTATCTTTTAATTTTGCATTAACATCATCAGTCTCCCAGCTCTCTTTATCAAGGTTTTGTCGCCATTCAAAGTAAGATACTACGACGCCGCCTGAGTTAGCCAAAACATCAGGAATAATAACAATGCCCTTGTCGGCTAGTTTTTTACTTTCCGGCAAAGCAATTGGACCATTGGCAATTTCAACAATAGTTTTAGCTTTAATATTTTCCCAATTCTTTTCCGTGATTACACTGTTCAAAGCTGCTGGAACAAGTACATCAACATCCAAGGCTAATAATTCTTCATTGGTAACGTTTTTAGATCCAGGGAAGTCAACCACTGATTTTGTTTCTTCTTTGTGCTTGATTAAGTCAGCGATATTTAAGCCAGCTTCGTTATAGATTGCGCTTTTAGAATCAGACACAGCGACAATTTTCCATTCCGGATGAGATAGCTCAGCAAAGTGTAAACCAGCATTGCCAAAGCCTTGTACGGCAACTGTAATTTCTTTTTTATCAGTCTTTTCTAGGTAAGCTTCTAAGGCATAAACTGCACCCAATCCAGTCGCTTTATCGCGGCCTTTTGAACCGCCGTCTGTTAAAGGTTTTCCAGTAATAACTGCTGGACTGTCTACGCCAACAATTTTAGAATATTCATCTTTAAACCAACTCATCATTTCTGGTGTGGTGTAAACATCTGGCGCTGGAACATCAACGAGCGGACCAACAACTGGCGCTAAAGCGCGAGCTAAAGCACGAGTTAATTTTTCTAATTCAGTTTTAGATAACTCTTTTGGATTTACAATAATTCCACCTTTACCACCGCCCATAGGAATGTCAGCCACAGCGCATTTTATTGCCATCCAAAAGGCAAGTGAAGTGACTTCATCTTCATCAACTTCAGGATGATAACGAAGGCCACCTTTAAATGGTCCACGAGCATCATTGTATTGTACGCGGTAACCTTCAAAAACTCGGATGCTTCCATTATCCATTACAATCGGCAAGCTAACACGTACTAAACGTTTAGCATGTCTTAAAATTTCAATGTCATTTTTCTTTTCATCTATTTCGATCAGCTTATTATTTTTGATAATTTCATAAGCGGCCTCAAGTTGTTTAAGGTTATCTTGCATCATATGGTTTTGTGTTTATAATGTTAATAAAATTGTCATCCCCGCGAAAGCGGGGACCCAGGGTTTCACCGTAGCGGCTTTACTCCTAGGTTCCAGCTTACGCTGGAATGACAGTGAGACTAATTAACTCCCAAATTATGTTTAACAAGTTTGATTGTTTTCTCAGCAATTTTCTTTGCTTGTTTAGCACCATTGTCTAAAATCTTACGCACATCTTTGTCTGAATACTTTTTATATTTGGCTTGGAAATCTTCTAAGAAGTTAGCTACCAGATTGGCTAGATCTTCTTTGAATTCGCCGTAGTTTTTATTTTCATATAGCAGCTCTAATTCCTTAACCGATTTTTTAGCTAGGACTGAATAAATAGTTAAGAGGTTAGAAATAGCCGCTTTATTTTTTAGGTCATATCTTACTTCATTGCCAGAGTCAGTAACAGCGCGTTTAATTTTTTTATGAGCTACAGTCGGCTCATCCAATAAAGCAATGTAGCTATTAGGTATTTTAGAGCTCTTACTCATTTTTTTAGTCGGATCATCTAAGCTCATAATGCGAGCGCCTTCTTTTCTGACAATTGTTTCAGGGACTTTAAAAGTCTGGCCAAATTCATTGTTAAAGCGTCGAGCCAAAGCCCGAGTAATTTCTAAATGCTGAGTTTGATCTTCACCAACTGGTACAACATCTGTGTTATATAATAGAACATCAGCTGCCATTAAAGTTGGATAATTAAACAAGCCAACGCTAGGGCCTTCTTTACCTTGATTCTTTGTCTTATCTTTAAACTGTGTCATCTTTTCTAATTCCGAAACCTTAGTGATTGTACTTAAAATCCAACCTAGCTCGGTATGTTCAGTGACATCAGATTGTTGAAAGATAATAGCTTTTTTTGGATCAATACCAGCAGCTAAATAAATACGCGCTAAATCTAAAATAGTTTTATTTAGTGTCTTTGGATCTTGTTTAACTGTAATAGCGTGATAATCAACCACGCAAAGAATACAGTTATAATTTTTCTGTATTTCTGTCCATTGGGAAATGGCGCCAATGTAGTTGCCGATGTGTAAATTGCCTGAGGGCTGTATGCCCGAAAATAATGTTTTCATATGTTCTTAGTGTATAAAAAAATTCAAGTTTTGTCATCTACCTCACCCGGCCGCCTACGGCGTCCACCCTCTCCATCTTTGACGGAGAGGGTTAGCTAGCAGTTAACTTCCCCTCTTTGTGCGCAAGCACAGAGAGGGGCTAGGGGTGAGTTTTGGATTGACAAAATGCGTGTTACTTGCTAAT
This sequence comes from Candidatus Falkowbacteria bacterium, assembly GCA_026396835.1. Taxonomy (NCBI): domain Bacteria; phylum Candidatus Falkowiibacteriota; species Candidatus Falkowiibacteriota bacterium. Next base: position 25,054 of record JAPLWA010000001.1, on the reverse strand, counting down.
TTCAGGATAATTAAGTAGTTATTTCAAATATAAATATTAATATAACCCGAAGGAGGGTATTGTAATGAAAATTTTTAGAGGCTTTTGGCTTAATTTGTCAAAAAAGAGCCCACTTGATCGCTGGTCTTCCTTGTTATTTTTCAGTATTTTGTTCTTTCTTTTTACTGTTGGCATTCTTATTACTGCCGGATTCAGCGATAAGTATTCAATGATTTTAAGTTCAACTTGGGTACTGTTATTCACCTTAGTCGGGATAATTCATTCTTATATCGAGAAGAAATACATCTCGTTTATTAGAGGAGATGTTCAATATTACCTGGGTAAGAAATTAACGGCTGAAAAAATTGTTAAATTGAACGATGGCTCATTAGTAAAAGTGAAAGAAGGCCAGACTACTTGGGGCAAGGGAGAGGAGTTGTTTTTCCTGATACCTGAAAACTGGGAGGATAGTCCAGGAGCTGCTTTTAAAATATCTAAATTAATTTATTTAGATTATCTATCTACCGTAGCAATTATGCTGTTCGTTTTCGATATAAAACTAAAATATCAGTTTAGCGCAAATGAACTATATGATTTAATTAAGCAAAAGCAGGTTCAGCCTTTTTTAGAAAGCGGAAAAGAGCCGCTGTTTATTGGCAAATATTTTAATCTTGCTAAATACTTACAAGACGGGATTGTTCTTGATTCAGAACAAGATGCAGCTGCTAGGGAGGATAGGGAGAATAAAGTTAAATTATTCTTTTCTGAATCTGGTAACACAAAAGATCTGTACGAATGGATCGGTAGTACGATTGTTTTTAAAAATACATTAAGTAACATTGAGTCAATTAAAGCAAACATAGAGGAGTCATCAAAGAATTCAGTGATTACAATGGGGATGTTTATGAGATCGGATGTAGAACGGCTTAATGAGTTGAGTCGAAAAATTGTTTTTTAGTTCTTAGTTCAAAGAAGGATATTGCCCGAGCAATATCCTTTTATAATTCCAAATTTGGATCAACTTTAATTTTTTGCCAGGGAACAGTTTTTTTAGATTTAAATTTGAAGTAAGCGGCTGAGGCAATCATCGCCGCATTATCAGTTGTGTATTCCATTTTTGGCATAGAAAATTCTAGGTCAATTTTTTTTACTTCTTCAGCTAATTTTTCTCGCAATCTAATATTTGCCGCCACTCCGCCTGCTAAGAAAACTGACCTAGCTTTATATTCTTTAGCGGCGCGAATTGTTTTGGTGACTAAAACATCGACAACTGCTTCTTGAAATTCAAAAGCATACTCAGGAATTTTCTTTTTAAAGTTTTTATCTTTTTGTGTGGCGTACAGTAAAGCGGTTTTTAAGCCAGAAAAAGAAAAATCATAATTTTTAGAATCCAGCATCGGTCGAGGTAAGCTGGCAATAGTCTTTTTACCGTCGAACATCTCGGCGAATTTAGAAATAATCGGTCCACCAGGATAACCTAAACCCAAAAGTTGCGCTGCTTTATCAAAAGCTTCGCCAGCCGCGTCATCTCGTGTCTCGCCAATAGTCTTATAGCTAAGATGATTCTTTAATAAAACTAATTGTGTGTGTCCGCCAGAAACAGTGAGAATAATTGTTGGGAATTTAGTTTTTTCTCGGTCGATAAAGTTGCTGTAGATATGACCTTCAATATGATTAACCGCCACGAGCGGTAATCTCCAAACATAAGCCAAAGACTTAGCTGTTTCGACGCCAATCATTAAAGAGGTGATTAAGCCTGGCCCAATTGTGACGCCGATCGCGGAAAGTTTTTTAGATGCAGTTTTTCTATCTAAACCAGCTTTCTTCAAAGCCTCGTCAATTACAGGAATTATATTGATGACGTGTTCGCGCGCAGCTACCTCAGGCACAACCCCGCCGTATTTTTGGTGAATTTTTATTTGTGAGGAAACGACATTTGAAATAATTTTAAGCTTATTTCCAGAGCCTTCTGCGACGGATGCCGCAGTCTCATCACAGCTTGTTTCTATAGCTAATATATACATATATTTACCTAGGCTTTACTATAGCAAAAAATGTGCTAATATGGCAGTATTAAAATAATGTCTATGGCGGACCTGTCCGCCGTAGTCCGCCGATTCGGCGGACGTAGGCGGATGTGGTGAAATTGGTATACACGCCAGCCTTAGGAGCTGGTGCCGCAAGGCATGAGGGTTCAAGTCCCTCCATCCGCACCAAGTAATTGTTTTAAGCTCCTGCTTCGCGGGAGTTTTTTGTTTATGGTATAATAAATTACGTTTCAAAATATAATTTTATTAAATTAATATGCCTAAACCAATCGTTTTTGATCCAGATGTTCAGTCATCACGCTTGATTGCAGCTTTGTCTTATTTTTGGATTTTATTTCTTATTCCTTTGCTTCTAAAGCGTGATTCAAAATTCGCTCAGTTTCATGCTAAGCAAGGCTTAGTTTTATTCATTGTTGAATTCATTGTTAGCTTAATAATGTGGGTGCCTTTGATTGGTCAAGTTTTATTCTTAGCTACAATTGTTTTGGCAGTCGCTGGTATTGTTAAGGCCTACTCTGGTGAATGGTGGAAATTACCTTTTATTTATAAGTGGAGTGAAAAAATCAAGATTTAATCTTTCTATAAAATTTCTAAAAAATAAATAATTAAAATAAATAAAAACCTAAAGATCCCCGTTTTCACGGGGATGACAATCATATGACTTTTATAAAATTTTTTAAGGACTTAGGAATTAAAGACGTTCCAACCGTTGGTGGTAAGAACGCTTCTTTGGGTGAAATGTATCGTACGCTTACCTCTAAAGGTATTCGTGTGCCAAATGGTTTTGCTACTACTGCCGAGGCCTACCGACATTTTTTCAAAGCTACGGGGCTAGAAGCACAAATCAGAAAGATTTTGAAAGGACTTGATACTCATAATGTAAACGATCTTGCACGCCGTGGTAAGCAGATTAGAGAAATAATTATTAAGGCAGAATTTCCAGCGGAATTAAAGCGTGAAATCACTACAGCTTATGACAAGTTGTCTAAAATGCATAAAACTAAGCATTTACACGTTGCGGTTCGTTCTTCAGCCACTGCTGAAGATTTACCAGATGCATCTTTTGCAGGTCAGCAAGAGACCTACCTTAATATAAGCGGCCACGAAGCACTTTTGATTGCTGTTAAAAAATGTATTGCTTCTTTATTTACCAACCGCGCTATTTCTTACCGCGTTGATAAAAAGTTTGATCATTTTTCAATCGCCTTGTCAGCCGGTATTCAGAAAATGGTTCGCTCAGATCTAGCTTCTTCCGGTGTTATGTTTTCCATTGATACTGAATCAGGTTTTAAGGATGTCGTTTTGATTAACTCAATTTATGGCTTAGGTGAAAACATTGTCCAAGGCAAAGTCAGCCCTGATGAATTTTTAGTTTTCAAGCCAACCGGACAAATTATTTCTAAAAATCACAGCCGCAAGCGCATCAAAATGATTTATAATTTTAAGGGTGAAAATCCAGTCAAAGATGTGCCGGTTAAGGCTGATGAACAAACTAAGTTTTCCATTACTGATGCTCAAGTTAAGGAATTAGCACGTGCTGCTATGATGATTGAAGCTCATTATAAAAAACCAATGGACATGGAATGGGCTTTAGATGGTAATGAAAACAAATTGTACATCGTTCAAGCTCGTCCAGAAACAGTTCAGAGCATGCGCGATTATAATATTATTGAAGAGTACCAGTTAGCTTCTCACCCTCATCCAGTTGTTCGAGGTAAGAGTGTTGGTTCAAGAATTGGATCAGGCGAAGCTAATAAGATAATGGATATTAAAGAAATATCTAAGTTCAAGAAAGGTCAGGTTTTGGTAACTGATATGACTGACCCAGATTGGGAGCCAATTATGAAGATTGCCTCAGCTATTGTGACTGATAAAGGTGGCCGTACTTGTCACGCCGCGATTATCTCTCGTGAGTTAGGTATTCCTTGTGTAGTTGGAACTGAAAATGTTAGCCATGTTATTAAGAGTGGTGACAAGATTACAGTTGATTGTTCGACTGGTGATGATGGCTTTGTCTATCCAGGTATTGTGCCTTTCAAAGTTAAAAAAACTAACATTAAATCGCTTGGCCGACCAAAGACTAAGATGATGATGAATATTGGAACACCAGAAATTGCTTTTACCTCTTCCTTTATTCCTAATGACGGCGTCGGTCTAGCGAGAGAAGAATTCATCGTTAACAATTATATTAAAGCTCACCCAATGGCTTTAATAAATTACCCAAATATCGCCGATAAAAAAGCTAAAAAAGAAATTGAAAAAATTACTGAAGGTTGGGATGATAAAAAACAATTCTTTATTGATAAGTTGGCTCAGGGAGTCGGGATCATCGCCGCGGCGTTCTACCCGAAACCAGTTATTATTCGTTTGTCGGATTTTAAAACTAATGAATACGCCAACTTAGTTGGTGGTAGGGCTTATGAGCCAATTGAATCAAACCCAATGATGGGTTGGCGTGGTGCTAGTCGTTATTATGATCCAGCTTATCAAGCAGCTTTCGTTCTAGAATGTTTAGCTTTGAAAAAAGTTCGTGATGTTATGGGCTTAAAGAATTTGAAAATCATGATTCCAATGTGCCGTACTGTCGAAGAAGGCAAGAAGGTGATTGAGATTATGGCAAAGCATGGTTTGAAGCAAGGTAAAGAAGGTTTACAAATTTATGCTATGGCTGAAATTCCTACTAACATAATTTTGGCGGAAAAGTTTGCTAAAATTTTTGATGGCTTTTCAATTGGTTCAAACGACCTAACTCAGTTCACAATGGCAATTGACCGTGATGCTGGTATTTTGAAAGTTGCTGGTGTGGCCAATGAAGAAAATGGAGCTGTTAAGTCATTAATTAGTTATTTGATTGAAGTTGGCAAAAAGACTAATACTAAGGTTGGTATTTGTGGTCAAGGACCAAGCGATATACCGTCTTTTGCTCGCTTCTTGGTTGAGAAAGGAATTGACAGTATCTCCCTAAACCCTGATACTATTATCAAGACAACAATAGATATTCTTAAGACTGAGAAGCGTCTTAAGCGATAAGTAATATAATTTGAAGTATTATGAAAAAATTTCTTTCCTTTGTTTTTGATGTGGTAAAAATGATTGTTATTTCTTTAGCAATTATTATTCCGATTCGTTATTTTTTGGTTCAACCCTTTTACGTTAAGGGTGCTTCAATGGAGCCAAATTTTCATGAAAATGAATATTTAATGGTTGACGAAATTTCTTATCGTTTTAAGACCCCGCAACGCGGCGACGTTATCGTTTTTCGCTATCCAAAAGATCCACAAGAATATTACATTAAGCGTTTAATTGGTTTGCCTGGCGAAACAGTTGAAATCAAAGATGGCTCAGTTTATATAACTGAAGAAAATGGCTTAATCTCTAAGGTTGAAGAGCCATATTTGCCAGCTTATGTTACAACCGTCGCCTTAACTGAAGGCGCAGTTAAACTTGGTCCGGATGAATATTATATGATGGGTGATAATCGTAATGGTTCTAAAGATTCACGTAGTTTTGGTCCAGTTAAAAAAAGTTTTGTTATTGGCCGAGTTTTCTTACGCGGTTGGCCAGTTAGCGACTTTGGTTTAATTAATGGCGGCGCTTCTGGGCTGTCAAAATAATTAATTTCATATGCCCTCACGAACATTTGGTGCTAAGAAAAAAGTTCCCAATCCAGCTCCGCGTTCATCTCGCAGAGGTGAACCACCGACAAAGCTTAAAGGAACTAAAGATATCATTCCTGAAGAATGGCGTTATTGGCGACTTGTGGCTGATAAAGCTTTGCAGCTAGCTAAGATTTATGATTTTGATCGCCTAGAAACACCTTTACTTGAACCATTGATGTTGTTTGAACGTGCCTTCGGAAAGCAAAGCGATATGGTTACAAAAAATCTTTATTCTTTCCTTGACCATGATAATGATAAAGTAGCTCTACGCCCACAACTTCGACCATCTTTGGTCAGGGCTGCCATGGAGCATGCTTTAATTGATGAAACCAAATTTGCTAAGCTTTGTATGCTTGGTCCAGTTTTCCGTTATGACCGCATTCAATCTGGTTTGTTAAGACAGCATACTCAGTGGTCTTTAGATGTTATAAATAATCTATCACCAATCGCTGATGCCTTGGTAATCATGATTGGTTATAACTTTTTCAAAGAGTTACAACTTGAAGTTAGAGTTGATATTAATAGTTTAGGTGATGCTGAATGTCGTGCCGCTTACTCAGCTAAGTTAGCCGAGTTCTATAAAGAGCAAACTAAAAAAATTAAATTACCGCTTGAGTTAAAGAAACAATTAGCTAAGCATCCAATTGAAGGCTTGTCTTCGACTGATGAAAAGTTACAAGAAATTAATCAAGACGCTCCAGCAATTGTTGATTTCTTATCAGAAGAAGCAAAAAATCATTTCTTTGCTATTATCGAACATCTTGATGCTTTTGGTGTGCCATATAATCTTAACTCAAAATTATTTGGCGGGACTACGGATTATTACAACCGAACAGTTTTTGAATTTATTTCTCCAGAAGAAGAAGGTCGTAAAGAAACTGTGCTTGGATCTGGTGGTCGTTATGATAATTTATTTGATCGCTTATTCGGTAAGCCAATTAGCGCCGTTGGTCTAGCAATTGGTCTAGAAAGAACCGTTAGCCGCATCCGAAATTTGAATTTACCGGTTGAAGATCCAGCGTCTGATATTTATCTAGCTCAGTTAGGTGATCAGCCAAGACAAAAAGCTTTGGCCATGTTTGAAGAATTACGTAAGGCTGGTTTTAAGGTTAGCCAAGGCTTTCTTCATAGCGCCTTAAAACATCAACTTGAAGAAGCCCAGAGAATGAATGTTCGCTACACTTTGATTTTGGGACAGAAAGAATTGATGGACGGTACAATAATTATTCGTGACATGGAATCAGGTGCTCAAGAAGTGGTTGATGCCAAGAAGATTATTCACGAGATTGAGAAAAGATTGGGCTCTAAATAGCTTATTAAGCTATAGTTGACAGGCCTCTTTAAATAGGTTATATTCTTAACATCTTATTTATATATTTCTAGAAAGTAGGTAAATCCATGGTTGAATTCAAAAGAAAAAAAGGCGAAACATTTGAAAGCTTTTTGCGTCGCTTTAATAAGCGTTTGCAGCAAAGTGGTAGCTTATACGAAGCAAGAAAGAACCGATACCACAAAAAAGAAAAGAATGAAACAGCTAAGCGTAAAAGCGCCTTAATCGGATTAGAACTCCGCGAGAAAAAAGAATATATGCGACGTACTGGCAAGCTCAAAGATGAGCTTATGGGACGTTGGTAATTTATTGATTATAAAACCCTGAACCTTTGCGGTTCAGGGTTTTTGTTTTATTTAAATCCAGGAATAAATCGCTTGATAGTCGCCAGTCTTGACCGTTTGGCGAATTCTTTTATTTTATTTTGAGCACGCCTGGTTTTAACGAATTTTAACCAATCGTAGTTTGGGCCAGCGCGGTTAGAGTCGGTTACAATTTCTACCATATCGCCGTTTTTAAGTGTTGCATCCAGTGCCGCCATGCGTGTATTGATTCTAGCCGAAACGCATTTATTGCCAATATCAGTGTGAACTGAATAGGCAAAGTCGACCGGCGTCGCGTCAGAAGGTAAGTCATAAACATCGCCCTTCGGTGTAAAGACGAAAATTCTATCTTTAAAAATATCTAGTTTTACTTCTTTTAAAAATTCTTGGCTGTTTTTAGCCTCACGTTGTATTTCCATAATTTCCTGTACCCAGTGTGGCGTTTTTTCTTTATTTTCAGAATTCTTTTGTTTGTAATACCAGTGAGCAGAAATTCCATAAAGCGATTCTTCATACATTTCTTTGGTTTTAATTTGAAACTCGGTCGGTCTGCCTTCAGGTCCAAAAACAGTGGTGTGAATACTGCGATAGCCATTTGGTTTAGGTACGGCAATGTAATCTTTAAAACGATTATAATTCGGCTTCCAGATTGAATGAATAATGCCTAGAACCTTGTAACAATCAGCGACAGTGTCAACTACAATACGTAAAGCAAAAACGTCATAGATTTCATCAAACTGACGATTTTTTTCTTGCATCTTTTGCCAGATGCTATATAGATGCTTGAAGCGCCCATCAATTTGATGATTTATTTTTTCAGAACTTAATTTTTTATCAACGGTTTGTTTAATTTGTTCGATGTATTGGTTCAATTCTGCTTTACGTTCAATCTCATATTTATATTCTAATTTTTTATAGTCATCAGGTTGTAAATATTTAAAACAAATATCTTCCATCTGCCAACGTAAACTCCAAATACCAAGTAGTCCGGCAATTGGCGCATAAATTTCTAAAGTTTCTTGAGCAATGCGCTTTTGTTTTTCTTTAGGCAAGGCATCAAGCGTTCTTAAATTATGTAGTCGGTCGGCGAATTTAATTAAAATGACACGTAAGTCCTCAGCCATGGCTAAAAACATTTTGCGTAAACTTTCTCGATAGCGTTTGATGCCGCGATATCTAATTTTGCTTAACTTGGTTATGCCTTCAACTAATTTAGCTACCTCCTCGCCAAAGGTTTTTTTAATATCTTCTAAAGTAGTACTTGTGTCTTCAGGTACATCGTGTAAAAGCCCAGCCATAATAGTAGGTATGTCAGCTCTGATTTGAGATAAGATGAAGGCAGTATTTAGTGGGTGCTGGATATAGAGTTCACCGCTTTTACGCTTTTGGTCGCCATGAGCCGCCAGCGAAAAATCATAAGCTTGGCGGATTAGTTTAGTATCCGCTTCGGGCTGGTTCTTAGAAACTTGTTCTATGATTTGCTCTATTGTCATAATCGTTGCATCGTGGGGAAATAATGTGGTATTATGATTATAAAAGTACTAGCTCAGCTAGTCAAAAAAATACATGAAACAACGCTATTTACGCATTTTAGTCTTTTCCGTCGCTCTTGTAGCGGCTGGTTTATTTTTTCTTCATTCTGTTAATGCCGCTAATCTTAATACCGGGTTAGATTTTGCAGCTCAGACTGGCTTGTCTGGCCAAGATATTAGAATTACGATTGCTAAAATAATTCGCATCATTCTTGGCTTCTTAGGTATCTTGGCAATTGGTTTAACTATGTATGCCGGCTTCTTATGGATGACTTCGGCTGGTAATGAAGAAAAAATTGCTCAAGCAAAGCTTGTTTTGCGTAATGGCGTAATTGGTTTAATAATTATTTTAGCTTCTTTTGGAATTGTATCTTTTATCTTAAGTCGTTTGATGGGTGCAACAGGTAGTGGCGGAGGAAATGGAAACGGTAACGGAAATGAAAATGGGGGAGGCATCGGATCGCTTGGTAACGGAATTGTTAAGAGTGTTTACCCAGAACCGTTTCAAAAAGATGTTCCTCGCAACACTAGTATTGTTGTTAGCTTCCGCGAACCAATTTTAGCTTCAAGTATTTGCGACCTTGTAACAAATGAATCGCCAGCTAAATGTTCGCCTGGCGCTAAAATAAAACCCTTGAGTATCAAGATCTTTAAAACTACGGTAGGCGACAATGCAACAACTAACTTAAACAACGTTACCGTGACTTCGGTTGACAATAAAGTATTTATTTTTAAGCCTGCAGCTCCTAATTATTTGGGCTCGCCAACCGAGGCAACAAATTATACCGTTAAACTTACTCGTGACGTAAAGAGAGCTGACGGCAGTGATGCATTTAAACTCGGGGATTTTTATTGGACCTTTGAGGTTAATAATTTACTAGATTTGACTTCCCCAAAAATTAAGAATCTTGGCGATGGTGGAATGTTCCCAGTGCCTGACAATGAGGCTGATGTTATCAGCGGTGTTCAACAGGCAGTTGCCGCCACTGGATCAATTACTATTAATGGCGCACCAAGCGCCTATCGAGCATCAGGTTTTGATTTACAGCGCTTAGTTCCGCCATTAGACCCCAAAAAAGCCTCAGTTAGTGGAACAAATCGTTGTTCAGACGGCAGCGTAACTGTTTCAATATTAACCAACGGAATAAGTGCTCGTTTGGGCTATAGTCAGCCTGGTTTACTGCCAGCTGACGTAAATATTATAAACAATAAAATTGATATTACTCCTTGTGGTATTAGTTTGTCCTTGGAAGCTGGCTTTAAGGCTGGTCATAGCTGGAGAATTGATGTAGTAGCAGAAAAAAGTTCTGATAAGTTAACGGTTGGTTCAAGGGTTTACTCTTTTGTAAGCTCTAATCCAGGAGCCGGTCAGATTTTAGTTGGTGCTAATAATGATATTACAGCGCAAAACATCGCTGACGCTATTGACCTTATTCACCCTGAAGTTGAAATCGATTCAGTTAGCGGTAAGCTTATCAATATAAAAGCTAAGGTTGCCGGTAGCTCTGGTAATAGCATCGGACTCTCAACAACTAATCAGGTTGCAATTGCTTTAGGTCAGATGCATGGCGGAAGAGATCTATCAAATACTTACAAAGTTAAAGACAAGCAAGATCAACCTAAAAATACTGTTATACAAATCAACTTTAATGAGGCTGTTAATCCATTAATGGTGTCAGGCACTAGCTCTGAGGTAAAAGATAATTTAAGAGTTGTAAATATTGGAACAAAAGAAAAGCCAGCCTTAGCTGGCGGAGCAGACTGCGTCGGTAATGATGTTTGTCGCTCATATAAGTGCACAGCTGGAAAATGTGAAGGTGACCAGATAGCTGGAAGCTTTACTATTTCAAATCAATACAGAACAGTTGAATTTACATCAGACGTTAAGTGTGGTGTAAATGGCTGTGGAGAAAATATTTATTGTTTGCCAGCTAATAGCAATTTAAAAGTTGAAATGAAGGCGGCCAGTCTTAAAGCTTGTACTTCGAATAATGATTGTACTTTTGCGCCTTTTGGTATCTGTGATAATAATGTTTGTAAAGATTCAACAACCGGTAAAAATTATCCGACTGCTCCAAGTCTAAATGGTATTGTTGATTTAGCAGATAATTCTTTAGACGGAAATCGTAATGATAATCCTCAGGGCCAGGCTGATTTCTATGATGAAAATAAAACCCCGCAAGATAATTCTGGTCGCGGTGATAATTACCTTTTGTCTTTTTGGGTTAGTGATCGGCTTGATTTGTCTCCGCCAACAATCACCTCAACAAGTGTTAGTAATAATCACCCCGGGGTTAATTTAACTGAAGCGATTGAAATTATTTTTTCAAAGTTAATGATGTCCTCTAGTTTAAGCACCGGAACAATTACAGTTAACAATGGTACTGAAGATGTCGTTCATAAATTAATTAATTTATGGAGCTTAGCTAATAATCCAATCGGTTATTGGATTGGTAAAGAAGATCGCGACATTGTTCCTTTGGATGGCCAACCTGATAGAACCAGTGCCTTCTTAAATCATGGGTCATTTAGTGACTCAACAGAATATCAAGCTCAAGTTGGATCAGGTGTTAAGGATATTTATCAGAATTGCTACAAACCATCTACTGGTCCAAACTGCGCAGCAAATCCTCTGCAGCCTTCTTGTTGCCGAGAGAAAGTAGCTCCCTATAACTTAGTTCCAACTACAAACCTTACTCCTGACGGTAATTGCCCATAGTTTATATGAATAGATTAAATAAAAAATTTGTATTCGCATCTCTTGCTTTAATTCTTACAGCAGGAGCTTTATGGTTTTTTATTGGTTCAAATCTAGTTCACGCTCAAGGCTTAGATACTGGGATAAACTATGTTAACGGGACTGGCTTGTCTAATCAGGATCCAAGAGTAGCGATTGCAAATATAATAAGAATCATTTTAGGCTTTTTAGGCGTATTAGCGTTGGGCTTAATAATGTATGCTGGTTTTATTTGGATGACGGCTAAGGGTGAAGAAGAAAAAATAGAGAATGCTAAAAAAATCATGATTGGCGCCGTAATTGGCTTGGTAATAGTGTTAGCTTCTTTCGGAATTGCTTCATACATAATAAGTCGTTTATCAGGTGCAACAGGCGGGGGATCTGGTAGTGGTTCGTGTAGCCCGGCTTGTTCTTCTGGTCAGTATTGTTGTAATAATTCTTGTCAGGCTACGCCATGTAACAACATTGGTGGTGGAAACAATGCTTTTCTTGTCACAGGAACAACGCCAGCTCATCAAGCAGTTAGCGTTCCTCGTAACGCAGTAATTCGTTTTCGCTTTAATAGTGGCGTCCGTCAGCCTTCGGTAACTAATTCTAATTTTACAATAGTTAGCGGCGGCACCGGAATTGATGGCGTAAGGTCAGCTAGTGGAAATTATGTTGAATTTGTTCCAACTGCTGCTTGTGATACACCAAATGAAACTCTAAAATGTTTTCCAAAAAATGCTACTATTTCTGCCGAAGTAAAAAGTGGCAGCTCTGGTATAATTAGTGTTGACGGTAAAGAGTTGGTTTGCGGCGGCACCTCTCGCTGTTTGTTAGATTTTACAACCGGTGAAATAGTTGATACTGATGCGCCGAAGGTAAACATTACCAGTCAACAAGTTTGTGCTGCTTCTGACAATACGCTCAAGGCAAGTAGTACTGATAATTATGGTGTTTCTAAAATTGATTTTTATGTAGCCGATAATTTAATTGGCTCAAGTATAAATAATTCCAATCCGTTTGTTGGCAGTCCTTACAATGCTGAAACGCCTTGGAACTCAAATGGTTTTACGGTTGGCCAATCAGTTAAGTTGAAGGCTACAGCTTTTGATCTTGATACTAATAGTGCAACTGCTGAAAAAACAATTAAATTATCAGCCGCTCACTGTTGTAATGGAACTCAAGATGAAGATGAAACTGGTAAAGACTGTGGTGGCAAAGATTGTTTGTCTTGTACTGGACAAGCCTGTGCTGCTGATATTGGTCAACCAAAACAATGTTCTGATACTTTATGCCAATCTGGTTTCTGTAATGCTTCTGGCACCACAGCGGAAGATTGTACTAATGCTGGTTATCCAATCGGCACAACTAGCTGTTGTGTTTGTAAATCACGTCCAGTAATTGATTGGGTGAGCCCAGCCGGTGGCTTTTGTTCAAACAAGCCAGACACTCCTTGTCGTCAGTCAACTGAAGCTAAAGACTGCGGCACGAATGCTGCTTGTGATTTAGGTACACCAAATGGTAACGCAGGAAACTTTATAACTATTGCTGGTTCTGGCTTTGGTACTACACGCGGTAAAGTTTTTATTGCTGGTGTTCAAGTTAAACTAGCAGATGATGTAGGTGAGGGGAATCCAGCTTGCAACACCTCAGCTTGGAGAGATAATCAAATTATTGCTATTGTTCCGGCTGGTAGTAATAATGGAGTAATCTCTATTGAAACATCGACGGGAGCCAAAGATACAACTGATGATGCTTATGGCGCATTAATTAATGATTTTAAAACTAATACGATCGATCGACCTGGCGTATGTGCGCTTACACCTGCTAAAGGAAAAATAAATGATTCCGTTCAGTATGCTGGTATTAAATTAACTGCTTCAGAAGCATATTACGGTAATCTATCTAATAATGTTAAAGCTTTAGTTTCAAATTTTACTGCACCTAAGCAAGGCACAGCAACTGTTCCAAATATTAATTCCGGCGCTACCACCACCTTTGTTCTTAAAGATTCTATTGAAAGTAATTTTTTGCCATTTACTAAAGACAATGAGCCATATGAAGGTCCTGTTATAGTCTCCGTTGAACCAATTACTGGTCCTGTTGGCCAGTATGTTACAGTTCGTGGTTCAGGATTTGGTTCTAGCCGTTCGACTAGCAAAGTTTTCTTCGGAACATCATCAAGCGGTGTAGAAGCTGATTACGCTTTCCCTGATATTTGTGCCCAAAGTATTTGGAGCGATAATCAGGTTGTAATTAAGGTGCCTAAGGGCGTCGCCGTAAATTCAGATTATAAGATAACTCTACAGCGCAGCGGTTTTGCTGATGCTGATTCAAATGATCAAAATTTTTCTACTGTTGCTGGAACACCAAATCCTGGTGTTTGTCGTTTACAGCCATCTTTAGGTCAGACTAATAGTCCGGTAATGCTCTGGGGAGAATATTTTGGGAACAAAGATGTCAATAGTGCGATTCGTTTTTACAATAATGTAAGTCAACAGGGTGGAGCTGTTACTTTTTGGAATATTGATGAAACCGCCTCGGGTATCAAGCCGTGGAAGGTTATCACAACTGTTCCTAAGGATGCTCAAACTGGTCCAGTTGTATTGTTAAATTCAAAAATAAGTAATGCCCTAAATTTTATTGTTGGTAGCTGTACAAAAGATGCTGACTGCGGTAGCGAGATTGGTACAACTTGCTGTGCAGCTGGATTACCAGAAGCTGGTAAATGTAAAGTTAAGCCAAATGAATGTTATGGCTCGGTTGCTACTAGCGTTTATGAGTGGAGTTTCTCAACTGGTAATCAATCAGCCTGTGCTGCTGATCAGCAAAGGTGCGGTACGGTTTGTTGTTCTGGGGCTTGCGATCCTAAGGTGCCAAATAAATGTCTAAAATGTTTGTCGGGTATGAATGAATGCGGCGATGGTAACTGCTGTAATATGGGCTGCCAAGGAAATCCGAGCCACTGTCCAGATCCAGTTTCTTGTTCAGGCTATTCCTATAATCAATGTTTAGAGGGCTATTATTGTCCTAATTCACCAGGTCTTTGCTCACCTTATCCCGGGACTGGTAATCCAATTGAAACTGGAGACTGCAGCGACGATGCCTGCTTGGCTAAGGCTGGCTGTAAGAATAAAACGGGTGGTAATATTTGCCATTATGATGCTGCGCTTAATCGCTGTGTACAAAATAATACTGATTCCTGTAAAAAGACCGAGTTAGTTGATTCTTTAGGAAGAACAATTAAGGTAAATAACCAGCCAGTAACTGGACAGTGTGGTCCCTATAGTGGTTCTAACCATTGGTATATTAATCATACTCAATCATGTCCTACAGGATGGGTTCGTTCAACAAGTAATATTTGTGTTGATAATACAGATATTAATGGTAAGTGTACTAAGTGTGCTAGCCCTTTTTCTTGTCAGCTGTCAGGTAAGCTGGGAACCTGCGCTATTAACGAAACAATTTGTTCTAGTGGCTCTACCTGTAATAGCACAAATAAAAAGTGTGAGAAAAAAGATACAGGTAAATGTGATTGCTGCTGTCGTAAGACTAATTCTAATGAGGATTGTTGTAGCGATTTGACGGGCTTAACTTGCGAGGGAAGCTGTGGTTCTCAAGACAAGAATCTCGGTGTCTGTACGGGATGCGTGGTCAATGGTGTGCCAGATGATGGAATTTGTAACGTTTGTGCGACTGGTAAATATTGTGACGCTGCCGCAAGTCCACGCGGCGTTTGTAACGACTGTTCATCTATTACAGATCCAACAGAGTGCTCTAAACATGAACAATGCTGTGTTGATGGAAAAAATAATAATAAGTGTACTAGCGTAGTCAAAAATGGTACGCGTTTTCAGGAGGTTGGTGGTCCAGTTGGTGGTGGCCTATTCTTCTGCGCATACTATAACTGTGCCAATACTTACCCAAATACTTGTAAGGGGGTTGCTGAGAAAGTTGGTGTTTATAATGTTTTAAATACTTGCAACCAGTCCTGTGCTACGGAACCGATTAAGTGTGGCAGAGGTGGAAATAATGAACAGTGTACTGATGATTACTGCCCTGGTGTATTGCGATGTGATATTAAAACTTGTGAATGCAAAACAAATGATCCAGGTCCTGGTGAGCCATGTAAAGACCCGCTGGGTAATTGTCATGGAACATGTACCAGCGGTTATCAATGCATGCTGCCGACGGCCTATAATGCTGGCAATGGTATAGATGCTAGCGGTTCGCAAGATACGTGTCGCTGTTGTTGTAAACCAACTGTTAATCCAGGAGATAAAGATTCTTGTAAAGCAATTAATGATAATTTAAGCTGCTTGCCTGATAAGGAACCGTGCACTAGCCCAGCCAGGGAAAGAGGTTTGTGCTGTGGTTGTTCTAGAGATGACCAATGCGGCGACGTTGCCACAACTGGCTGTAGTACAGTTGATCGTTGTTGTAGAACTAGACCGACAGTTGAAAGCCGCACACCAGAGGTTAATTCGACTAATGTTTGCCGAAACACTGTTATTGAGGCGGTTTTTGATCAAAAAATGGATATGACTAGTTTTAGCGATAATGTTTTCTTGATTGGTGATTACAACAAACTATGTTCAGATTATGGCTATAGCACGGTTGCTCGAGCTCAACAATCCACGACTGGACTAGCTTCAATTGTTCATTCGTTTAAAGGCTTACTCGTTAAAGTATTTCCTTCTCTACTCACTAAATCAGCCTTTGCTGACTTTGGTCATCTTTGCTATGTTACCGGTTCTGTTGTTGCTTCTGACACTATTTCAAATAAATCAAAAGTTTCTTTCCGTCTCACTAAGGCGCTTGATCAAAATATTAATTATTATCTTGTTCTTAAAGGTGATCCAGATTTAGCTTCTAATGAACAAAATAAAGATTTTTATAACGCAAATATTGGCAGTGCTTACAAGATTGGTATGACTGGTGCAGTTAAAAGACCAGCCGTAAATCAATTCAACACAACTATTTTTGATAATGCTGAAATTTGGACTTTCTCCACAGGAGAAGATGTTTGTAAACTTGAAAAAGTTGGTGTTAATCCAGCGTTTCAATTATTCCAGCGCTCTGGGCAGGAAGCCATTTTAGAAGCCGAGGCTTTAGATAAAAACAATTCTCCAATTCAACCGATTGCAACTTTTTATGCCTGGGATTGGAACTGGGTATCTGACAACAAAGATGTAGCGACAGTTCAACAGGGTGGAATAGGCGAAGAATATAAAGCTACTGCTAAAGCTGGATCTAAGCAAGACGCACAAACACTGGCTCGAGCTAAAGCCACTATTACGATTGATACTGCTAATAAGCCTTCAACAAAGGGTCAATCTCGCGAGGGGACTGCTTTGCTGAGAGTTTTCTTATGTGAGAATCCATGGCCAGTCTTTTATTCTGATCCACCTTTCCCACCAGGGTATTCTTGGCCATGGAAAGATGCCGCTAGTGGCATAGAATTTTACTATTGTCGTGATAAGTCTGGCGTAGGAACAATTGATGATTTACCAGCTCTAACCAACCCACCAATTACTAGGGATGCCGCTAGAAAAATATGTATGTTTGGTGGCAACGCGGGAAGAACTTGTAGCTCCGATGTTAACTGTAATAATTTATCTGGTAGCTGTTTACCGGAAGTGCTAAAAGAATTTTTCTTCTTCAGGGAAACTGAGCCAGGTATTCCTGAGATTAATGGCTCAGCTGATCCTTTAGGACAGAAGGTTACTCTAAGCTGGGATCCAACGCCTAACTCGGCCAATGGTTATAAGGTTTACTATGGTTTAAGCTCTGGTCAGTATGTGTATACTGTTAATGTACCGGCAGGCAATACTAAGATTACTAGAACAATTGACGGCCTAGTTAATGGTTTAAATTATTACTTTGCAGTCACCGCTTTATCTGACAAGAACCAGGAAAGTATTTTCTCTAATGAAAAAGTATTAAAGCCAGCAGACACAACTCCACCAGCCGCCCCTAAACTAAACGCCACTGGAGGGGACAAAAAGATTTCCTTGAGCTGGGATGCTGTTCCTGAGGCTACAAGATATATTGCTTATCTGGGTCTAATCTCAAAAGATTATTCAACGAGCACTCAGACGATTACAACTAAAGCAACCTTTAATGGTTTGAATAACGGGACAACATATTATGTTTCCGTGAAGGCGGTTGATCAATATGGAAATTTTAGTGCTCCATCTGATGAAAAATCAGTTTTAGTTACTCCCGCTGGCTCTATTGGTAACTAGTTCTAAAGAGTATATTTAATATGTTGGATAACAATAGTAATTCACGCTTAAATCAAATGATGTCCGAAGCTAATAATGGCAGCGGAGAGAATTTTAAGTTGGGCATAATTTTAATTTCAATATTAATTATAGTTTTAGCAATTATTTTTGGTGTATATCTTTTTAGATCAAAAGAAATTACTAAGTATGTTGATAATACCGCGGTCAATCAAGAAGATAATAATGGTTCTATTGTCGATCGCGTTTTAGGAACCGTTAAGGTTGATACAAATAATAATCAAGACTCTGATAAAGATGGTTTGTCAGATCAAGAGGAGGCCACAGTTTATAAAACAGATCCTCAAAAAATAGATACTGATGGAGATGGCTTAAGCGACAGAGAAGAAGTTAAGGTGTATAAAACTGATCCATTAAAGATTGATACTGATGGCGATGGTATGAGCGATGGACAAGAGATTAAATTACGTCGCAACCCACTTGATGCTAATCCAAGCGCCGAGTGGCCACCGCGTCCAAATGATTTATCAACAAAAAAATAATTATTAATTATTGAATTATGTTCAACCAACAGCAACTACAGCAAGCTGGCTCCGGCCTACCTAATATTGATCCTACTAACGAAGCAAAATCAGCTCCGAAGACTAGTGAACAATCAGCTGTGACAAAACCTGCACTTGAGAATACGGATATTTATTATATGCCTGAGAATTTTCAAAAAAACAATCAAGTAGCAGGCCATAATATAAATGTGTCGGGCGTTGTTGTTTTGATTCTAGGTATTTTATTTTTAATAATTTTGGGAGGAGGTTTGTATATTTATTTGATTCAGCCTGATCTATTGAGTAATATTTTCAGTGGTTCTAAATCAAACCAAAATACAACCGAAACCGCAATTCCAACAGAAACAGTTAAGCCAGTCACTCCCGTAATAGAAACAAGTGTTCGTCCGATAGGATCGCCAAAAGATGTCTATCTGGCTTTTCGTAGCGAATTAGAGCTGGCTGATACGGTTGATAAGTATTTAGCGGTTTTTGTAAGATATGGAACAGCTGCTAAGCAAGCTAATTTAAATAGTCAGAAAGCTAATTTAGACTCAGTTGGAGGCCAGGGTGATATTTTAGCAGCTTTGCGCGGAACTCTAGTTCCGGTGCTTGATGGCACGGAGAATATAAGCGAGAACATAACAGACCAGAAGGCTATTTTGACAGTCTCGAAGACCAGCGGTCGAAGTATAGGGACCATTACACTTTTGCCTGAAAATGGTCAGTGGAAAATATCAGATGAAAGTTGGGCGGAGAGCATTAATAATAGTGAAACTGAAAATAGTACCCCAACTGCCTCAGCTGATGATGATCAGGATGGACTAAGTAATTTAGAAGAAACTCTCTTGGGGACGAATCTTAAAATCGCTGATTCTGATGGTGATAATTATAAGGACGCTGAAGAATTTAATAATGGTTATAATCCAGCAGGTGCTGGCAAGCTATCAGCTAATGCGAGTCTGGGAACCTATTTAAATACAACCTTTAATTTTAGTTTGTTGTATCCTGTTAAGTGGGATAGAACAATCGCTTCAACCGATGATTCTGTAATCTTTACGGCTCCGAATAAACAGTTTATTCAAATTTTGGTACAACCAAATTCTAATCAGGAAGACATCGTAAATTGGTATCGATCAACCTTCAATGTTGTGACCGTACCTAATAATCAATTGGTTATTAATGAAACCTGGGACGGTGTTAAGACAACTGACGGATTAACAACGTATCTAACAAATAAGGACAAGAGCTATATATTTGTAATAACTTATAATCTTGGGTCAACAAAAGTTTTAGATTACAAAAATATTTTTGATATGATGGTTCGTAATCTAAAACTAGGCGCCTAATCTATGGCCATTGAAATTGCTAATCAGACTAGAAGCAATATTAACCGTTCGCTCATTGAGCGAGCGGTTAAAAAAGTTCTTAAGTTTGCTAAGCAAGAAGGTAATGTCTCTGTTGTAATAGTAGGGGATGCGGCAATGCAGAAATTAAACAAACTATACCGAAGCAAAAATAAGCCAACTGATGTTCTTTCCTTTTCAGAAGCCGATAGTCAATTTCCTGATAATACTTTTATTGGGGAAATAGTGATTGATTGGTTGCAGATAAAAAGACAGGCTAAGATTCTGAAGCATTCAGCGGCCTGGGAATTAGCTTTTATTGTTATTCATGGCATGCTTCACCTGATTGGTTATGAAGACGAAACAAAAAGGGGTGCCTTAGAGATGGAGCGTTTAGGTAATAATTTAATTAAAAAAATTACTATATGAATTCCGCCCAACGTTTTCTAAAAAGTGTTAATTTTGCAGGTCGTGGCATAGCTAAGGCTTGGCATGATGAGCCTAATTTTCGTTGGGAAATTATTACGGCCTTTATTGTAATTTTATCAGCCTTGTTGCTAAAGGTAGATTTTATTGGCGTGGCTGTAATAATATTGACTTGTTCAATGGTTATTGCTTTAGAGCTGATTAACACCATGATTGAATTGATTAGTGATGTTTTAAAGCCTCGATTGGATCAGTATGTGAAATACATTAAGGATTTAACCGCGGCGGCGGTCGCCGTAGCTGCTGTGGGCTCGATTGGCGTGGCACTTTTCTTGCTATTACCGCCAATCATTAATTTACTATGGCAGTAATTAATGATTCTTGGTATAATAAAGTAGCTTTTTTATTTTATTACTTCAGTCTTTGATATTTTATGAACGAAAAATTAATTGCCGGACTTGATATTGGCTCCTCTGAGATCAGATTAGTCGTTGGTCAGCGAGTTGATACAGATGCAGGACAAAAAATTCAAATTATTGGTGCCGTTGCAATGCCTTCTGAAGGTGTTAGCAAAGGTATTATAAACAGCATTGAAGATACTACGGCATCCATCTCCGCCGTACTTGAAAAAACTGAACGCCTTTTGGGAGCTCCGATTTCTAATGTTTGGGTTGGTATTAATGGACCAAATCTAAAATGTCAGTCTAGCCGCGGCGTCGTTGCCGTGAGCCGTTCGGATAGTGAAATAAATCAAGAAGATGTGCAGCGCGTTATTGAGGCCGCACAAGCTTTAGCTGTTCCACCGAACTATGAGATTCTTCATGTTATTCCTTCTAAGTTTATTGTTGACTCTCAGGAAGACATAAAAAATCCCGTAGGTATGACTGGTATTAGGTTAGAGGTTGTGGCTTTGATTATTCAAAACCTTTCTAGTCAAATCAAGAACCTAACAAAAGCAATTTACCATACTGGTCTAAGTATTGATGATTTAGTTTTCTCGCCTCTAGCCGCTTCTAACGTGGTTGTAACAAGCAAGCAAAAAGAACTAGGCGTGGCTATTGTTAATATTGGCTCGGCTACTACTAGCTTAGCTGTTTTTGAAGAGGGTGAGTTGTTACACGCCGCAGTTTTGCCAATTGGTTCAGCTCACATCACTTCTGACATCGCGATTGGTCTTCGTTGCCCAATTAATTTGGCTGAAAAAATAAAAGTTCGCTACGGCAGTGCTCGCT
Organism: Candidatus Falkowbacteria bacterium; assembly: GCA_026396835.1. Classification (NCBI taxonomy): domain Bacteria; phylum Candidatus Falkowiibacteriota; species Candidatus Falkowiibacteriota bacterium. The sequence goes on along the minus strand of JAPLWA010000001.1, from coordinate 3,670 downwards.
CTGATCAATTCTCCAAGAAAGATGAAATCGATATTTCTGATTTGGTTCAGGAAGAGAATTTGACTGATGAAATTACTGTTATTTCTCAACGTTACGTTTCTGAAATTATTGAAGCTCGCGTTGAAGAAATATTTGAGAAGATTGATGCTGAGCTTAAAAAGATTGACCGCAGTGGAATGCTACCAGCTGGTGTTTGTTTGATTGGTGGTGGTTCAAAACTATCTGATATTGTTGAAGTTGCCAAAAAGAAATTACGTTTGCCGGCCTCAGTTGGGACTAATCGCACCGTCGCTACGGTCGTTGATAAAGTTAATGATCTTGAATATTTAACAGCTCTTGGTTTAATCTCTTGGGGAGAACAGTTGACCAAGTTCCAGCCTAGTGGTAATTTCTTGAGTAAATTACCTTTGCAAAAAACTATGGATAAAATTAGAAATATTTTCTCTGCCTTAAAGCCATAAGTTTTTGCTGTACACAAATCTTGTACTAACTGCTTGCTATTTAGTTTTTCGCGAACTATAATAATAGTAAGCAGTTTTTTGATTTTGCAAAAGCAAAATCATCCCGAGCTTGTCTCGGGATTACATAATTTAAACATTATTCATATGGCCGAAGTTAAACCATTAGTTGAGAGTTTTGCCAAAATAAAAGTCATTGGTGTTGGTGGATCTGGTGGTAGCGCTTTAAACCGGATGATTGATTCTGGTATTAAAGGCGTTGAGTTTATTGCAATTAATACTGATGTCCAAGCCTTGCATTACAATAAGGCAACTAAGAAAATTCATATTGGTAAAAATATTACTCGCGGTTTAGGTGCCGGTATGAATCCTGACCTCGGTCGTCAAGCAGCTGAAGAAGCACAGAATGAAATTCGTGATGCTTTGAAAGATGCTCATATGGTTTTTGTAACTTGTGGTTTGGGCGGTGGTACTGGAACAGGTGCTTCACCAATCGTAGCTGAACTAGCTCGCGACATTGGTGCTTTAACTGTGGCGGTTGTAACTCGTCCCTTTGCTTTTGAAGGTGCACAACGAAGACAAGTAGCTGATCGTGGACTTGCTGAATTAACTGACAAGGTTGATACGATTATTACTATTCCAAACGATAAAATTTTGCAGGTGATTGAAAAGAAAACTTCTATCCTTGATGCCTTTATGGTAGTTGATGAAGTTTTGCGTCAGGGTGTTCAGGGTATTTCAGAATTAATTACTATTCCAGGTTTGATCAACGTCGACTTTAACGATGTTAAAGCTGTTATGTCTGGTGCTGGTTCTGCTTTGATGGGTATTGGTCAAGCTAGCGGTGAAAATAAAGCAATTGAAGCTGCTAAGATGGCTATCAATTCTCCATTACTTGAAATGTCGATCGAAGGCGCTCGTGGAATTCTCTTTACTATTGTTGGTGGTGCTGGTTTAACTATGCATGAAGTAAATGAAGCCGCTAAGATTATTACTTCATCCGCTGACGAAGATGCCAAGATTATTTTCGGAGCTGTTATTGATCCTAAGTTTAAGGATGAGATTAAGATTACGGTTGTAGCAACCGGCTTTAATGGCAGTAAGCGTCCGATCGGAACTTCTTCGGTTGCTCCTGATAGAAGCTATAGCCCAACACCATTTATTGAAGAAACAGAGGAACATCGTCAGCCAGTCAGTAAATCAAAAGCTTCGGCTTTAAAGATTGCTCAGGCTGAGCCAGCTATTAAAAAGGCTAGTTCTGAAGAAGAAGATGATGATGAGCTATCGATTCCTACTTTTATTAGAAAGAAGATGATGTGACACGCAAGTGTCATCCTGAACTTGTTTCAGGATCCATTATTACTTAGAAATATTTAATGCTACTAGTAAGTTTTTTACTGGTTGTATTTTTTTGCATTAGTTAAATAATTAAAACATATTTATCTCTAACGCTGCCGCGGGGCTTGCTTTTGTAACCAAAAGCAACAAAAGTTTTGGGGTCTTCAATTCGCTATTATCATTGTTCACCTTTTATATCGCCAATCATGGCGCTCAATTCAGCCCCCAAACCCCTTGGTTCGTTAAAGATCCTAGCAACTATTAAGTTATAAAATTTAAAACAAAAGTGTTTTATTTAGTTGTCCCTCTGAGTGGGGGTGGGATCGTTGACTTTGGTAGTAAATTATGCTAATTTAGCCTTGTAATAAATAGTTTTTTCAAAATTTAAAAGGGTCATAATGAACCCACTCTGAAAGGAGAAATCACGCCATGTTAAAGAAAAGCACAATTTTTTGGGATAAATCTTTAAATAATAGGTTAAAAGGTTTAGAATCAAAGAAATTAAAGGTAGAAATATGCAAATGCATAGAAAGATATCTTATCCCTATAAAAATAATAGAAAATTCAGCACTAGTTTTAAAACTAGGCTCAAATGAGAAAGTCGGTAATAATCTTTTAGAAAATGAAGTTATAAAACTTCTTCCTCGAAAAAATTGGGAATTTTTATTAGAGGAGCTGGTGAGATTGGAAACGGTTATTTTTTGTAGTGGGCCGGTGACTGATGGTCTGAAAGCTGAAAATCATAGCATAGTTTTTTCTGTAAATTTTTTTTCAAAAGAAGGCGAAATTTTTAGCTTTTCATATTATTATTTCGAGGGAGTACCTAAGATTAGGCATTATAGTATAATGCCAGGGGTAGCGGTCAGATGTTTTACTGCTGCAGGTTCTATTATCTAAAGTTCTCTGTTTTAATATTAATAGCGTTAACTCAGTAAATTGAGGGAACGCTATTTTTTCTTGACTTTTATTCTATATCTGATAGGATTCATTTATAAATTAAGGGTTACTTACTACTACTGTGATAAAAAAATATTGTCTAAAACAAAACATCCTGTCTCAAGCCTAGCGGCTTGTTGCGGATGTTTTTTGTTATAAAGATTTATGAAATGCCCGGTTTGTTATTTTGCTGATACTAAAGTAGTTGATTCACGAGCCGCCGCTGATGGTTTGTCTATTAGGCGTCGCCGAGAATGCTTGAAATGCAGTTTTCGTTTTTCTACTTATGAAGAAGTGGAAATTCTTGATTTAACAGTTATTAAAAGAGATGGTCGTAAAGAAAGTTATAATCGAGAAAAGTTGATTAAAGGTTTACGCCGAGCTTTTGAGAAAAGACCTATTACTGATGAGCGTTTTAAAAAGTTAGTTAGTTTGATTGAAAGAGATATTCAGGCCTTGCGTAAGAGCGAAATAATTTCTGAACAGGTTGGTCAAATCGTTATGAAACAGTTAAAGAAAATTGATCAAGTAGCTTACATTCGTTTCGCTAGCGTGTACCAGTCATTTAAGGATGCTCAGACTTTTAAGAGAGAGTTAAACAAATTAATAAATTCCAAAAAGAAGTAACGGAAATTCAGCGACGAGTTCACTAATTTTGCCCCAATGCTTGTCTAGCCGTTTTTCGCGGTTAGTATGAAAACCGCCAGCAATAAGCTGGCGGTTTCTTTCTTGCCCGCTACGCGGGCTAAGTCGGTAGTGGAAGTCTTGGCATTTCTACTTGGTGATGTTGTTGGTTGAGAACATAGCGTTGAATAGTCATTTCATCTAAACCCACGGTAGAAACATAGTAGCCACGGCACCAGAAACTACCAGGTGGTATTTTCTTGGTTTTCTTTTTTAACCAGTGCGAAGATTTACCCTTCATAATTCCCACGATG